>CAYWIH010000096.1:0-20396 GCA_964458305.1 uncultured bacterium
TTTAAAATTTAATTTTATAATTTTTATAATGGGAATATTTGCGTTTCAAAAATTAAAGAACATATTTAAATCATAAAAATTTTCATTCAGTTTAGCAAAAAAAAATCTCCTTGTCAAATTTAAAGAATTAGCAAGATTAAAAACTTGGTAGGATCGGATCGTTGCTAGTTTGTACGGAGATCGAGTGAAAAAAAACAAAAATGTTGCTAAAGTTAAAAATTAGAGCCACTGCGATCGATACTTAAATTTGAATGCTTTCTGAAATCAAAGACATAGCCGAAAAAATAGCACCGAGACTAATAGAAATTCGCCGCCACATCCACGCACACCCAGAATTGAGCGGAGAAGAATATCAAACAGCCGCATATGTAGCCGGAGTATTATCATCGTGCGGTTTGAGCGTTAAAGAAGCCGTAGGCAAAACTGGGGTATTAGGAGAATTAGCAGGAACGGATGAAGACGATCGAATTTTAGCCATTCGTACAGATATGGATGCTTTACCGATCCAAGAACGTACCGATCTTGATTTTGCCTCCTGCAAACCAGGAATAATGCACGCTTGCGGTCATGACGTACATTCTACAGTAGGATTGGGTACGGCGATGGTACTATCCCAACTCAGCCAACCACTACCCGGAAAAATGCGTTTTCTGTTCCAACCAGCCGAAGAAATCGCTATGGGTGCGAGCTGGATGGTTCGGGATGGAGCGATGCGAGATGTAAATGCCATTTTTGGCGTTCACGTTTTCCCATCCATTCCTGCTCGTTCTGTAGGCATACGCTACGGAACTTTAACAGCAGCAGCCGACGAATTAGATATTATCATTCAAGGAGAATCGGGACACGGGGCCCGTCCCCATCAAGCGATCGATGCAATTTGGATCGCAGCTCAAGTAGTTACCACTTTACAACAGTCGATAAGCCGCACTCAAAATCCTTTACGTCCGATCGTCTTAACAATTGGCGAAATTAATGGCGGTAGAGCACCGAACGTGATCGCCGATCGAGTTAGAATGGCCGGAACGGTGCGATCGCTTCATCCCGAAACCCACGCCGATCTGCCAAAATGGATCGAAAATATTGTGGCAAATATTTGCAATACTTACGGGGCTAAATATGAAGTTAATTATCGTCGCGGAGTACCTTCAGTAAACAATAATTTAGGCTTGACGCAAATTTTAGAAGAAGCAAGTAGGGAAGCTTGGGGGAACGAAAGAATCGAAATTATCTCCGAACCTTCTTTAGGTGCAGAAGATTTTTCTGTATATTTAGAAGACGCTCCCGGTTGTATGTTCCGTCTCGGTGTCGGATATCAAGATAAGCTCAATCGTCCCCTGCATCATCCTCAATTTAAAGTAGACGAATCGGCTATTATTACCGGGGTTGTTACTCTTGCTTATACTGCTTATAAATATTGGCACCAAGAAATATTGTAAAAATATCGTACTAGCCTTTTATTGTCGAGCATGGTTTAGATTTTGTCTCAAGCTATTGTTTTTAATTACAGGCATACAGATTAAATTATCTTCTTGAATAGAAATTAGACCTTCTTCGCGCAGTTTACCCATCAAGCGAGTAACCGTTACTCTAGTAGAGCCGATCGCGCTGCCAATTTGTGAATGAGTTAAAGAAAATGGCAAACAGTAATAATCTCCACTCGGTTCGCCGTATTCTTCGATTAAAAGAGTCAGAAAACCCAACAGCCGATCGATGGTTCTTCTTTGTCCCAAAGTACTCATCCACAATAGTTTGCGCTGATGTTGGTAACGAATTGCTTCAAAAATTTCGCGGCGAAAATGAGGCCAGTTATCTAACTCGTGCCAGTACATCCATACCACTGCAGTGCGATCGACGTGAGCGTATGCTCGGATCGAAAAGGGGGAGTGAGTTACAATTTCAAAGGGCTGTCCCGCACCAATAAAGCCCAGAAAAGCTTCTTCGATCCCATCTGAGGTATCATCCTCAAATGTCCCGTTATTGTCGATTTTAACCGGGTTAATGTGGGCCTGGCCGACCAAACGGATCGCACCCCGTTCGACTAAGTATAACAACCCCGGACGAGCCGGAATTTTTTCTTCTTTGCCAAAGGTGCGGTTGCGATAATGGGACTGGGCCCAATCTATTATTCTCTGCCAAGTTAAGAATGGTCGAGATGTTTCTGATATCTGGGTTGAAAAATTTGTCATATAAATTTAGTTTAAATATATCCTCAAATTAATTTTGTATGGAATTTAATGTATCAAAAAATACCGACTCCTGTCAGTTATTTCAAGTAAGTATTCCTCTTGAAACTTTATCAATTCAACAAATATTAACTCAAAACATCCAAAAATCAACCCTCAACTTCTTACCAAATTCATCTTTATCCGCCGTTCCCCTCTATCGATTAAACGATACGGACAGTATTATTTATCGTTGCCCGATCGCCCTTAGTTTGGCAAAAACTACCGACCTCCCTTCAACTTCGATCGCTTTTGGTATAGTAAAATGCCTTTGTCAGTTAAAAACTAGTTCTCAACTTGAATTAGAGTTTTCCATTCAAAGGGTCGATCGCGGTTGGATCGATTTTTACTTAAGCGATCGATCCTTGGCTTTATGGTTAGAGCAAATTTTACAAAACACCTCGATCCCCACTTCCTACCCCCCAGTTTCTACTACCGATCTTCCCAGTTCGAACGTTTTTCCTTTACAATACGCTCACGCTCGTTGTCAATCTCTGCTTCGTTTGGCAAAAGAAACCGGATCGATCGATATTGAGGCGCAATCTTTTAACGAATCTAAAGATTTACTTTTACTCCACCCAGCGCAACGAAATTTAATTTTTCAATTATTAGAATTAGCCGATACAAAAGTTAGTAATCGATCGCAAAATTGGGTTAAATTAGCCGAGCAAACTAGTCAAGCTTTCTTAGAATTGCATCGTCAATGTCCGATTTGGGAGAAAAATAATCCCGATTTTCCTCGATCGGCTCGAGTTAAATTAAAATTAATAAAAATTACTCAATATTTCTTAAACTGGCTTTTGGTCGAAAAAATAGGGGTTACAGCTCCTAACGAACTTTAAAAAAAATAAAGTATTGACAAATACCAGAATATTAATGTAGTTTATTTTCGTGTGAGGAGCAAAATATAAAAGAAACCGGGACGAAACACGGACAGTCGTCGGTTTCTTTTTATTTAGTTAAATTATATTGCTAAAATAAATTTTTTAATCGCTAAAGCAGCCCCTTCACCATCTACATCGGGAGCTACCCAATCAGCAATTTCTTTCACTCCATCTGGCGCGCTACCCATTGCGATCGCCGTACCTGCGTATTTTAACATTTCTAAATCGTTAAAATTATCTCCTATTGCCATGACATTTTCTGGTTTTAAACCTAAAATATCTTCTGTTAAATAACGTACCCCAGATCCTTTATTTGCTAAAGGATTGGTAGCTTCTAAATAAGTTGGTGTCGATTGAGTTAAATAAAGTTGTTGTTGTAGGTAGCGAGATCTCAGATCTCGATCCATTTGCTGAATTAAGTTAATATCTTGACATAATGCCAAAACTTTAGTTAAATCTCTATCTAATATTTGTCGCAAATCTCCAACTGCGATCGGTTCTGTTTCCGATCGCTCGGCATAATATACTGTTTCTGGGGTGATTTCCCGCACGTAAAGCCGATCGTCGCGATAAAAATGTACTTGAACGGCACGAGAATTTTCTATCCCCTCAAAGTAATTTAATAATTCTAAGGCTATTTCTGCTGCGACGGGTAAATATTTGTCCGTACTCGAGTCGAGGGGATTTTGAATCCAAGCCCCATTATAAGCAACTATGGGTAATCGCGAGCCGATACTCTGATAAAATCTTTTTGCAGAACCGTACATTCTTCCAGTCGCGATCGCTACTTCAATTCCTTTATTTTTAGCTAGTTCGATCGCCTCTAATACCGTATCGCTGACTCGATTAGATTTGCCTGCGATCGTATTGTCTATATCTAGGACTAATAATTTAATATTCAAAGTACTGCAAAAATAATAAATTTCTCTTACAGGTTACTCCATTGTTATTATTTCATGAAAAGGCAGAAAAAGATCGCCTTTTTTTTTACTACAATCCTATTAAAAAAGCTAATAATTCTTATTTGTTTTGCCTGTTCGTTATTTTCGCGAAACAGTCTATATCGATCTAATCGATTAAATTTTTACGGTATTTTAGAAAAGAACTAAAATTTTTTAAACCTCCTCCATAAGATATATGACAATTTTCGATCCGATCGATTTTAAAAGATGAGAGGTCAGAAATAATCGGCTGCTTCAAAAAAATTACTATATATTGGGCTATTTTTGAGGATTACGATCGAGTAAAAAATTATCGATCGCTTGTTTGTTTGTTAGATCGATCGACATAACAAATCTTCTGTACTCTACTTGTTGCATTTGAGAAAGGCGATCGGATTTGGCTCGTCTTTAAATTAAAATTTAAGAATAATTTACTCGGCTCGATCGAGAAACTCTTTAACTCGATCGGGAGTTGGTTGAGAGTCGATCGCCCCCGGTTTAGTAGCAGTCAAACCACCTACCGCACTAGCATATTTGACAATTTCTTCAGCCGTATTCTTATCTTTTAAACAAGCAATACCTCGAGTCGCTAATTGATGCAAAAAACCAGCTACAAAAGCATCTCCAGCACCAGTAGTATCTACAGCTTCGATCGCTACCGGCCTTATTTTCCCTTCATTTTCATTGAAACAATAACTAATATCTTCGCTTCCTGCAGTAATTATTACCCCTTCTACTGAATTTAAACGATGGGCGATCGCCCCTGCATCTTTAACATTAAATAATAACTCTGCTTCTTCTTCAGAAAGTTTGAGAAAATCGACGTACTTTAATACCTGTTTTATTAAAGGTAAAGCCTCATTTTGATCCGGCCAAAACATCGGTCGCCAATTAACATCTAACAATACTTTAAGACCGTATTGCTCTGCCAATTCTAAAGCCTGAAAAATTGCCGATCTAGTTTGAGGATAAGCCAGTTCTAAAGTGCCTAAAACCAAAAAATCAGCCTCTAGAAATAATTTTTCATCTAACTTAGCCTTTTGTAAAAAAGCATCGGCAAACTCGTCCATTTTAAAGTCGCCAAAACCCGCAAAAGAGCGATCGCCGCTTTCATCTCGCAAAACATAAACCTTGCGGGTAGGGGCTTGAGGATGTCTTTGGATGCAGCTAATATTAACGCCGATCGAGTCTAATAATGCTACTAACCTATTTCCCGCTTCATCTTGTCCGACACAGCCGATAAAAGCAGCCGGAGTACCTAATTTTACTAAAGCAGAAGCCACATTAGCCGGCGCACCTCCAGGATAATCAGTCCAAGATTTTATAGATTTTACAGAGTCGCCCGGGCGATCGGCAAGGCGATCGAATAATATTTCACCCAAACAAATAATCATCGCTGGAGATTGCATTATCATTAAATTTCTCTCGACTCTAGAAAAAGTATTTTATCAAACAACAAGCAAGTTTACTTTTATCAAAAAGATAATTTCATATACAATAAAAAGACCTAGTGAGTGAATTTACCTAGAGTAAAACAAGTTTTATGTCTCTCAAACAGTTTCGCAACTCTGCATCCTTAAGCGATCGAGAAATACAAGTAATTGAGTTGGTATCTATGGGCTTAACGAACCAACAAATTTCTGAAAAATTAGCTATTAGCAAAAGAACTGTCGATAATCACCTCAGCAACATCCTTGAAAAGACTAAGACCAACAATAGAGTACAGTTATTAAATTGGGCTTTATACTGGGGCAAAGTTTGTCTCGAAGATGTTAATTGTTGTATCGTACCGGCCGAGCAAAAAGAGCATAACAATCAAGAAATATTTAGTTAATTTTCAATTTGTCCCTGATTTTTCGAATAAAATCTAACTACTAGTAGGGAGAGGCTTAAAAAAAACTTCCTCGTCAATCGAGATCTCCCTCTAGTAACCTCCAAGACGATCGCTTTGGTAGATTTGAAATAAGGCGCGAGCGAGCTTCTTAAAAATCTTCGCCGAGCAATTCGGATCGACTATTAAGAATTTAGAAAATATTTTAGTCAGATTTTGCTGGGGGCAGCCGATCTCGTGAAGACGTTTTTTCTTAACCTAAGATAGATGACAAGATACAAAATATCTTAAAACTAAACAATTTTAATAGTGCTACTTTAAATAAAAAAAGCATTTTAAAATTAATCGTTACCGTGGAAGTGCGAATGACCAACACCAACTACGCCGATCCAAGCAATTTTTTAAACTTAGATTATTGCCCCCAACCAACACAAGATAGCGATTTGCTCCAACAAATCGGTTTTATACCAGGATTGAAAGAAATCTTAATGTTAAGACAAGTTCACGCACTAGAACATGGAACGGTGTGGGTTCTTAGCGAAAAAGAACGAAAATTCGAACCAGGGCTATTAGAAGAAAATAACCCCCAAATCGATAACGAAACATTAGGAGGTTTATCTACCGATCGAGGATTTTATTTATACGGTCGGGTAGATAGATTGGATTTAAAAAGAGCAGCGTATAAAGCTCTCGATCGCCTCAAATCGGGAGAATGGAATTTAGCAATTCACCCCAGGTGCGGAACTAATCTATCCGTTGCCATGCTCTTGACTTCAGGGCTGGTTTTAGGGACTCATTTACTTTTACCTAGATCGCCTCTAACTCAGCTATTTGGCGCGGGTATAGCCGCCACAACTGCCGCTAACTTAGCCCCAGATCTCGGCAAAGAAGCACAAAAATATTTAACCACTTCGATTCCTTTCAATTTACAAATCAAGGATATTGCTCTAACTACCGATTTTTGGGGACGTTCTGCTTATTTTGTGAGCGTAGAATGGTACTCTTGCAATAAAACTTAAAAATTTTGCGCGCCTGTCCGCCCCGATCGCGTAGTACGCTTTAATTTGAAGGGTTTAAGGAAAATTATGGTTAAACGCGGAGATAAAGTTAGAATACTACGCAAAGAATCCTATTGGTATCAAGACATTGGCACCGTTGCTAGCGTAGATAAAAGCGGCATTATTTACCCAGTGATCGTTCGCTTTGAAAAAGTTAACTACAATGGCTACAGTGGCGATCCGGGCGGACTCAACTCCAACAACTTCGCAGAAAGCGAATTGGACGTAGTTGAAGCAGCTCCTGAGAAAAAGCCAAAGGCTAAAGCAGAGGGATAATTAATTGCCGTTTCATTTTGTGACGGCAAACTAAAAAACCTCGCAAAAATGCATCAGTAAAACAATTGTGCCAGAGCTTCCAGAAGTTGAAACAGTACGTCGCGGCCTCGATCGATTGAGTCTGGGACGGAAAATTATAGGTGGGGAAGTGTTGCTCGATCGTAGCCTCGCTCCCCCCCTTTCTCCAAAAGATTTCGATCGCACCTTAGCAAACACTCAAATTGTTCGGTGGGAGCGAAGAGGTAAATATTTACTAGCTCGAATCGATCCAGGTGGTTGGTTGGGGATACATTTACGCATGAGCGGACAGCTTTTGTGGCTCGATACTCAAAAACCCCTCCAGAAACATACCCGAATTCGGATTTTTTTTGCAGGTAAAAGAGAATTGCGCTTTGTCGATACTCGCACTTTTGGCAAAGTTTGGTGGGTCGCTCCTCAATACCGACCGGAAGAGATTATTACTGGATTGCAAAAATTAGGGCCCGAACCCCTCAGTTCCGATTTTTCCAGATCGGATTTAGCAAAAAAAATTCAAAAAAGTCGTCGTTGTATTAAAACTTTACTTCTAGATCAGAGTTTAGTCGCTGGAATTGGAAATATTTACGCCGACGAAATTTTATTTAAAAGTGGCATCAGACCCACCGCGATCGCTGCAGAATTAAATTTAAAACAAATTGAAACGATCCGCGCAGCAATCCAAACCGTGTTACGAACGGCGATCGATCTCGGAGGTACTAGCTTCAGCGATTTTCTTAATGTTAGCGGGGTTAACGGTAATTATGGCGGATCTGCTTGGGTTTACGGGCGAAATGGCGAGCCTTGTAAGGTTTGCCAAGAACCAATTCAAAAAATCAAATTAAACGGGCGATCGGCTCATTTTTGCCCCCAATGTCAAAGATAAGAGACTCGATCGCAACTGAGAGGCTTCTCCTGCTCGATCGAAAGTGTGTCAAAATTGGAAAAAGATTTACAAAATATAATTATTTGAATCATGGCAGGTAAACTGAAGAAAGGTGCTCTAGTCCGTGCTGTTCGCGAAAAGCTAGAAAATAGTGTCGAAGCTCGAGCAAGCGATAACCGCTTTCCTCCTTACATCTTTGAAAGTAACGGCGAAATAGTCGATCTTAACGACGAATATGCTTTAGTTAAGTTCTACGTACCCACACCCCAAATTTGGTTTCGCATCGATCAATTAGAATTAGTATAATTAGCTTCTTGTCCTTACTTCCTTTGTTTTGACAACCAAGCTAAATCTATAGATTTCGCTAGTTCGTGGGTTTTAAGTCGATCGAAACTAGCATTTGGATCTCATTTTAAGGAGCGGCGGCAAATTTCGATCTTAAAGAATGGAATTTGCCCAGCCGAAGTAATAACATTATGAATTCTTCCCCTGCTGCTTCGATTTCTTGCCGAAATTCTAAAGTTACTGTTATTGGTGCTGGTAAAGTAGGTAGCACCCTGACTCAGCGAATTGCTGAAAAAAATCTCGCCGATGTGGTATTACTGGATATTGTCGCAGGAATGCCTCAAGGAATAGCCCTCGACCTTACAGAAGCTAGGGGGATAGAATTACACGACAGCAAGATCTTAGGTACTAACGATTATGCCGATACTGCTAATTCAGATATTGTCGTTATAACTGCAGGGCTGGCTCGCAAACCAGGAATGAGCCGTGAAGATTTATTACAAATTAATGCCAAAATTGTCGTCGATGTCGCTAAAAATGCTGTCGCTCATTCTCCCGATGCTATTTTTATCGTTATTACCAATCCTTTGGATGTAATGACTTATTTGGTATGGCAAGCAACTTCACTACCTCCACAAAAAGTAGTGGGAATGGCTGGAGTTTTAGATTCTTCTCGCTTGCAAACTTTTATTGCGATGGAATTGGGAATTTCTCCTCAAGATGTTAGTGCAATGGTTTTGGGAGGTCACGGCGACCTGATGTTACCTTTACCTCGCTATTGTACTGTTAGAGGCGTTCCGATTACCGAACTAATCGACTCAGAAACGATCGCCAGACTGGTAGATCGTACTCGTCATGGCGGCGGCGAAATTGTAAAATTGTTACAAACTGGCGGAGCTTATTTTGCCCCAGCATCTTCTGCTTGTCTGATGGTAGAAGCTATTAAGCGCGATCGCTCGAGTCTCCTTCCTGCTGCTGCTTATTTGCAAGGAGAATATGGCTTAAATGACATTTTTCTTGGCGTTCCTTGTCGGTTGGGTTGTCAAGGGGTAGAAAGTATTTTGCAAGTTCAACTCACTAATGCCGAACGAGAATCTTTACACGCTTCTGCCGATTTAGTCCGAAAAAATCTTAAATTAGCTTTAGCTAGTCTAGAAAATTAGCAAAAATTGACCGTTTCCTAATTAAGAAAACAGCCAATTTTATAACAAAAACAACTTAATAGCTAGATCTATCTATAAATTAGCCTTCTCTGCTGCTGAGGAAATTTTGTACTTGGCCGATAGCAGCACCAGCAATGTTAAATAAAGCCCAACCCAACGCTAAAGCGATCGGCCCTAAAACTGCTACAATGCGAAAATCAATATCCATATTTTCCCCTCTTTGTAATTTTTTAAATTGTTCGATTTGGATTTTGTTATTGTTTGAGTCTCAAACCTAATAAAGATATTAAGTTTTTGATGTTAGTAAAATATTTTAAACTATTTTAAACTATTATTATCAAATTTTTCAAAAGCATTATTTTTTAAATCCTAAATCCAGGATCTTCACCAACCCCAGCATGGACTAGGGCTAATTTTTGGTAGCGTTTTGCATGTTCGATCGATTCTGCTGCTTCTTGTTGGGATATTTCGCGAATTATTTTACCAGGAACGCCAAGACATAGAGATCTTTGGGGCACGTCTTTAGTAACCACAGCCCCAGCACCGACAATACTACCAGATCCGATCGTCACTCCATTTAAAACGATCGCCCCAATCCCAATTAAACATCCGCGATCGATCTTTGCTGAATGAATGACAGCGCGATGACCGATAGTAACATAATCTCCTAAAATAGTTGCTTGTCCGGGGTCTCCGTGAAGGATCGCTCCGTCTTGAACGTTAGTATATTCGCCAATTTCAATCTTTTCTAGATCTCCTCTTACCACCGCACCATACCAAATACTTGCTCCCTTGGCGATCGAGACTTTGCCAATAATTACAGCCGAAGGAGCGATAAAAGCAGCAGCAGCACAATCGGGATTTTCCCAATCAGAATTAGTTAAAAATTTTGGTTTCATAAATAGATAATTTTAATTAAATAGAACATTTAACTTTATTAATAAAACAGTAGTTTATATATGTTTACAATCGAACTTAATTATGCCATTTTTTGCCAAAATTAAACCTTATTTTAAAATTAATTTTTCATAGCAGCAGTCTTAACTTCCAGAATCGGCAACTAGAGAAGAATATTTAAAATGCCATGGCTCGATCGGATTATTTTAATGGTAAAAAACCTTGAAAATAGAGGCGATCGCACTCGATCTAATTACTTTTTTAACAAAACTATACAAAAAAAAATCGAAGTTTGTTTATAAAAATATACAAAAAAACTGACTTAATTAGAAGATTTATAAATATACTGAGAAGTATATGATGCATCCTCAACTTTGCATTTTTTGAAGAACTAGTAAGATACGTAAAATAAACTAATGACAACTTTACAAACACGAGAAGAGCTTAACGCTTGGGAACGTTTTTGCAACTGGATTACTAGCACTAATAACCGCCTTTACGTTGGTTGGTTTGGTGTTTTGATGATTCCCTGCTTGCTAACTGCAACAATCTGCTTTATCATCGCTTTCATCGCCGCTCCTCCAGTTGACATCGACGGTATTCGCGAGCCTGTTGCTGGTTCGTTACTATACGGTAATAATATTATTTCCGGTGCGGTAGTACCTTCTTCTAACGCGATCGGACTGCACTTTTACCCCATCTGGGAAGCAGCATCCTTAGACGAATGGCTTTATAACGGCGGCCCCTATCAATTAGTTATTTTCCACTTTTTAATTGGCTGCTTCTGTTATATGGGTCGTCAGTGGGAACTTTCTTACCGTTTGGGTATGCGTCCTTGGATTTGTGTAGCATACAGCGCGCCTTTAGCTTCTGCTACTGCAGTTTTCTTAATCTATCCGATCGGACAAGGTTCTTTCTCTGATGGTATGCCTTTGGGTATTTCCGGCACTTTCAACTTTATGTTCGTTTTCCAAGCAGAACATAATATCCTAATGCATCCTTTCCATATGTTGGGTGTAGCTGGTGTATTCGGTGGTGCTTTATTCTCGGCAATGCACGGATCTTTGGTAACATCTTCGTTAGTTAGAGAAACTACTGAAACTGAATCTCAAAACTACGGTTACAAATTTGGTCAAGAAGAAGAAACTTACAACATCGTGGCAGCACACGGCTATTTCGGTCGTCTAATTTTCCAATACGCTTCTTTTAATAACAGTCGTGCTTTACACTTCTTTTTAGGTGCTTGGCCGGTAATCGGTATTTGGTTTACTGCTTTAGGTATCAGTACTATGGCATTCAACCTCAATGGGTTTAACTTTAACCAATCGATCATCGATTCTCAAGGTCGTGTCGTAAATACTTGGGCTGATATCCTTAACAGAGCGAATTTAGGTTTTGAAGTAATGCACGAGCGCAACGCTCACAACTTCCCCTTAGACTTGGCTTCTGGTGATGCTAATCCAGTAGCTTTAACTGCTCCTTCAATTCAAGGATAATCGGCAGCTAAAAATTAGTTACCAACTCAATTAAAGTGCTCTTGATTAATTTAAGGGCACTTTTAGCTTTTTTAGGGGGGTTTATTTTATAGCAAAAGGCAAAGAAAGTGGTATTTAAGTCCTGTGCCGATCCTAAATTAAGTTCCGGTAAACAGTATAAATAGATCGAGGTGAGGTGGTGACGGGGAAAAATTTCTATATCTGTATTAGACAGACTTTATGATATTAAAGATTCATATCTTTCTTCAAATCTCCCAGTCTCCTCTGCTCCCCGATAAATAAGTAATGAGCGCGAACCTAATATTAATTTCGATCGCTTTTTTTTTGTTTTTAAGTAGGGTACACTTATTGAGACAATTTGAATTTAAAAAGCTTAATTTTTTATAAAAATTATCTAGTCTAAAATTTATAAACTTAACAAAAGTACGGCGGGGAAAAAAGCAGCAAACCAAGTTTATTCAAGGGATTGCCGTATAATCACTAACAGAAAAAATGCCTACTAACAGAAAAAACTTAGTGAAATTACGGTTGTTATCGGGCCAATAAAAATTTATATTTAACTAACACAAAAACAGTTTAATAATATCCATTTATTAACCTTGCCTATATTTTTGATAATTTTTTAGTCTGATTTTTTTTCAAGAAAATTTAGGAAGGAGCGAAAATGTCTTTTAACTCTCAAGAATCGGTAAAAAATAGCAATCAAGTCGAAATATCTCTAGAAAACCTGAGTCACAATGTATATCATCAGTTATTAGAAAATTACCCGCAATTCGAAAATTTGTCCGACAAAAAAGAAAAAGAAATTTTATTAACAACCCTGACCTCATCGATGAGAGAATTATTAAATAACTTTGAAGAATATTTGGAATCGTATTATTTTGAAAAGTTAGAGCAAAGCAAGCTTAAAGGTAAACAAAAGATGAGTTGTTTGAGAAAATAATAATTAAGTTGAAGGCTTGAATAAGGTTACTTGGCAGTATTATCGATCGATCGTGTAAATTATTCAAAGAATAGCCTCAATTTTTCGAATATGCATCTATTGCGATCGAATGGTTGGTAAAATTCCGATCCGATTTAATCAGAGGAGAGAGGAGAGTAAGATCGAAAGAGGATCTAGTTTGGTTGTTTGCCAATTTTATCGTAGTCGATCGCACTGGTTAACAGATAGACCAGATAATACAATTTAGATCGCATCTCTTTTAAGAACTTTAGAGCGAAAAAAGTTACAAAAGAAAAACTTACTTAGGTGGTTTTGCTATAAGATTCTCAGTAGCAAACATCTCAGGTATTTAAAGTCAAATTTGTCGGAGATCGCTAAAATAAATGGGATCTTTCTTTAATTTTATTAGGATCTGAGATTCGATCGCCAAAAGGGTTGAAATTTATTGATTCGAGCTTGAGGAAAACTATTAGCAGCAGGGTATTTTATACCAGTTTTCAAGTGTTAGCTGAATATATTCAATTAAAGAAAAGATAGAAAATTCTCCCTTAGCTAAGATTACCGCGATCGCGGGTTTGGTCAAGGGAGATTTAAAAATAGAGTTATTGAGAGATGCCGGTTTATTTATTTTACCTTTTTATTAGGAAAATTTTAGTATTGCAGTAGTTAAAGAAAAAAGCTATCGTTATTTTCGGTTGCATTGGTATTTAGCAAGGAATATATATGCTGGTTTGTTGGCAATTGCCATTAAAAAACCCTCAAATGAGGTAATAAAGAGGGTCAAATGGAGTTATATCTTTCGAGATAAATACAAGATCGAAGGGATGTTTTAATCTAAGTAATTAACGCATTTTGCCGAGTATTGTTGTTTTATTTGTTCTGCAAATTTTTCGCGATCGAATCCTGAATAATGACTGATATACAAACAAACTCCTTCTTGTCTTTTCCACAATAAAGTCGGTCTGTTGCCGCTTGTTGGGATTTCTTTATATAAAAAGTATTGCGAGGGTGCATCTGCGTCGTAGCTGACTTGGTAAGTGGGTTGATAGTAAAATTTCCAACTAATACCAAATGCGATCGCTAAAGCAATTAATGGGATGCCAAAAGTCAAGAAAAGTTCTTTTTTATTTTTCTGGCGTTTTTTAAATACGCTCAAATACCGACCGATCAATTTTTTCTCCCAGATTCGATAAAAATTAAAGCCTTTATTTACCGAATTTTCTGCCCGATCTAAGCTATTATTTAAAGGCCATTTACAAGACTTGCAAAATTTTAAATTAAACTGTTTGCTGCGGAAAATATGAGTGACTCGCTTGCTGCATTGAGGACAGCAATTTTTTAAATTAATTTCTTTGTTCCATCTGTCGGATTTATTGTTTAAATTAGTTCCATAAATCTTGACGAGTTGATGGTCGGAATTGAGGGGAAATAATTGGTTTTGAATTGTTTTGAGACAATCTTTTTGGTCTAGCTTATTATTTCCTTCTAAAAATATTTCTAAAATCTTATTTCGTGAATTGACTTTGACCTGAATATTTTTACTGACGAAAGCCAATTGTAAACGCTCGGTAAAGTTGGCAGGATCGAACCCTTTTACTTTTTCCTTATTTTTACTTAGAGGGCGATCGACTTGTTTTTTCGACTCATACATAGTAACCATAGCAGCCTCGATGAAATTCCTGATTTACCTATATAATTTTTGAAAAGTTTGCAAAAATTGTTTAATAACTCTGTGCTTGGATAAGACAAAATTAGCCACAAAATTACATTGGTGACCATTTACATTATTCCCAAAAATTAAAAAAAAATAGCATTTATATTAAAATTAATTGTGAGTCGAGTATTATACTATTTCTGCTCGCTCGAGATGTTGGTGGTTTGAAATGGAAGGTCTAACTGGGTTTCAGAAGATAAGTATTTTAGTTCCAGCAGGAAAAGATGTTTATAAAACAGTTTCTTTTTACGAAAAATTGGGATTTAAACTAATTCATAAAGAAAAAGAACCGCCCCGAATGGCTGTAGTAAAAAGAGACAATGCAGAATTTTATTTATGTCAAGAAAACTATCAACAGCTCGGTCAACCAATGAATATTCGGATAATGGTAGATAATATCGAGGAATTCTATCAAGAATGTTTGACACAAAAGGCGATCGATCCTGAAACTAAGATCCAATTACAACCTTGGGGAACAAAAGAGATTGAAATTATTGCCCCGATGTCAGTGCATTTAGTTTTTTATACTTTAGTCGATTGCTAATTTTTGATTCGATCGCATAAAAAAATAGCCACTAACTTTAGTTTAGTGACTGGGATATAATTTTAAAATTGTAGTTATCGATCTTTAAAGTCCACTGTGGCCTAAAGCCAAACCAGTAACCAACATACCTAAAACTAAAAAAGGTTGCGCGCTAGCTTGGTATTTAACGTCGTTATTCAAAGGATCTCGCAGGAAATACATATCCTGGAAAGTAATTTGGGGAATAACTAACAGTAGCAAAATAGTCGCGTAAAGTTTTTGGTCGATCGCGATTAAATAACCAGCTATTCCTGCTTGAAATATATCGATCGTCAACACGCAGATCCAAGCAGCAGTAGTAACCCCAAACATTACAGGTAAAGATTTTAAGCCTAAAGCTTCATCCCCTTCAACGCTTTTAAAATCGTTAACAATGGCAATTCCCAAACCTGCCATACTGTAAATTAAAGTCAAAATAACGATCGTCCAATTTAATTCGCCAAATAAAGCGTGTCCAGTCCACCAAGGTATAGCTATGTAGCTCGATCCTAAAGCATAATTGCCCAGCCAACCATTTTGTTTTAATTTTAATGGCGGTGCCGAGTAGATATATGCTAAAAATGCTCCAAAAATAGCGATCGCGGTGATAGTGGGAAATTCGTGACCTACCCAAACATCTAAAAGATAGGCAACGGCCAAACCAGAAAATAGTAAAATGAGAATCTGGGCTACTACTTGAGGAACGGAAATAGCACCCGAGGGAATCGGTCGATAAGGTTCGTTAATCGCATCTATTTCGCGATCGTAGAAATCGTTAATAGTTTGGGTGTATCCTGCCATTAAAGGCCCTGCTAACAACATACAAGTTGCTGCTTTTAAGACATCTTCGATCGACCAGGTATAAGCCCCAGAAGAAGCCGCACCGCAAACCACACCCCAGATTAAAGGTATCCAGGTAATAGGTTTCATCAATTGCAGTCTGATTTTCCAAATCGAAGTTTCTCCAGCTGCAGCCCCTTTCATGCCTAAAAGCTGTCTGGCCTTAGAACCCGAGTTTTCTTTATTTTCTGTCTGTTTGCTAGTAGACATATTTTTTTACAAAGAAATAATTAAGTATCCTTCTTGAAATTTTGCCCCTTTTACGGGTCTGCCTTCCAAAGGTGGAGGTAAGATTATATTACGTCTTTGATCTCCAGCTTCGATCGTAATTTCCGTGCCGTATTGAGTTAGTTTGACTTGTTTTTTGTCAAACCCCGGTAAAAATACTTTAACTTGACGGTTTATCTTATCTATGGCGATCGGTTTTGGTGCTTCGCTGGCACTGCGGAAATTAGGTAAAGCATCGACAATAGGCTGCCAATCATCGCCCGATCGCGTGGGAGTGGATCTTACTTCCAAAGGAGCAAAATCTTGGCTGATTTGGTCGTTAAGTTCGCTTTGGTTGAGTATTACTCCGCCAATAGTTAGGTTAACTTGTTGCGCGCTACCCCAAAGATATTTAGCAGTGGCGATCGCGGCCGGATCTTCAGTAGTGACTAAAAAGGCTGCAACTCTTTTAGGATTGGCTAATGTTGTTTTTCCTTCTTCTAAAATTTCTCGGCCTTTTCTAGTTACTTGATTGTCCGTTATATCTTCAGGACTGATGGAAATGTTTAATACGGCAGCAGCTAAGGGTTGAACGAAAGGAGAGATCGCTTTACCTAGATCTGAATCTAAAAATACTTGACGGAAACGACGGATATACCAATCCATCACTTCTGGCACTCCTAACATTCGCAAAGTAGCTAAATCTCCCGAGCCATCGTAAATAATTACGTCGTATTTGTTACTTTGGTCGTATTCGCGAATAGCATTAAGGGTAATAGCCGCATCCATCCCCGGTAAAATACCTAATTCTTGCCCGTAGACATTTTTTAAAAAAGGCTTTTGCAAATATTCCGCTTCGAGATCCTTAACTTGTTGCCAGCCCGTTTCCAATAAAGTTGCTACACTTAACTGCACTGCCGACAAATTAGCCGCAATTTCTACCGGATCGTTGCCCGGGTTCGTTCCTAATAATACCCCTAAAGCAGGGCTAGGATCTGATGAGGCTAAAAGTGTTTTCGAGCCGAGACTGGCAAATTTTTTAGCCGCAGCGATCGCTATTGTAGTGCGACCAGTCCCGCCTTTGCCTAAAAATGTGAGAATTAATGCCATATTTATTTTATTTTCTTGTGCCTTGGCTTTTATTTATTTTAGTTACACGGATTGCATTATATTAAATTATCTCAGTCAAGCCGATCGGTCGATCGGGGTGAGACTTAAATTTAAATGCTCCTATTTCGATCCAAAAGAAACGCCAAGGCTATTAAAACTTAGAATATCTCACAAACAAATTTTCCGCGCTATTTTAATACGCGGAGTGTCAAGCGATCGCCTTTGCTTTCTTCTCATCAACTAGCTTGGCAATTTATCGCTTTAAAATATCAATAATAACCTTCACGAGTAAGATCGTTTCTGAAAAACCGCGCTATAGATGCGATCTATCGTCAGTTAATTACGATCGTAACTAACTTCTTTACAAACGTACCATGGTACGTTCCTGCATTTCTGTACCGACGTACTACGGTAAGTCCCTTCAACAACTGTAGCAATATTAAACAGAAAGGGGATAAAACCCCGGTATTCGCTCGTTCGCACGGTCTTTACGAGGGCAAAATAGCAAATTTTAAAACTGCAATCGGTTTTTAAATTTTTTATCGTATTTGATCGATACACCTGTTCCAATTAATATTCCTGCTCCGATAACAATCTTAGTTGCCACAACAATTTTGTTAATTATCGGTTGAGGAAGTTTATCTTTGAGGCGTGATGTAGAGTCGATCGATGATTGCTGATAATAACGAGTAACTTCCGAAGCAGATACTGGAGTTGCCAATCCATCGATTAAGAAAGCTGATGAAGCGATCGCGCTCGCACAGAGAGCTAAGATCTTTCCTTTGGTTTTGAGTTTAGCGACCATATTTTTTTCCATAACTTAGTGCTATCTAAACTTTAACCACTATTTTTTAGTGTTTGTTGGCTTTTTGACATTAATAAATATAAAAAAATATCCCTTAACAAAAGCAAGGTGTTCTGAGATCTCCCCAAACAACTTTCTCGATCGCCCATTCATTTTTTAGTTCTTGTGTCAAGAAGTATTAAGCGAGATCGGCAAAATAGTTACATAAGTTAATCAAAAACCACTTATTGTTACCAGAAATCCTAACTTTTGTAAACTTAGCTTGAATGTGTCGAAGTCGATCGATTAGAAATGTGAAAAGCTAGGCGATCGCAATTTAAATTAGCCTTTTTTAAACAAAATATATTATTACTTTTTTAATAGGTATGACGATGACACAGACTTTTATTCTCGCTCCCCGCTATCTTCTCGACGACGAATCTGTATGGTTAGAAGGAATCGATCCCTCTCGTCATTATTGGCTGTTTGTTAACGGCGATCGCAGATTTAGAGTCGCAATTCCTGGTTTGTACGTATCGTCTTTTGAAGAACTAAAAGAGAATATAGTTAGTTTTCGTAAGCTACAGCCCCAAGAAAGCATCGAAATCAAGCGAATTGCTGGCGGTTTTACTTTACATTGTCTCAGCCGCAATTGCTACGCGATCGAGGGTGAAATTGCCGGTGCAGAAGTTTGGCATCTGTTCGATCGTGAAAGTATCGAAACTTTGTTAATGACAGCCCATCCCGATTGGGTAAGCGCGCCAGAACATTTAGAATTAGGCCGCAGACATTTAGTAAATTCTTTCCAACAGCCAGCTTATACTTAAAATTCGATCGCCCTTCAAACTTGACAAAATTACTTTTCTATGAGTCAGAAGGGCGAAGAAAACTATTATTTTGGCGAACTTAATTTGAGAAAACGCCAGATAAAAGCGATCGCAGCAACAGCAAAACCAACCGATTGACCGATCCACAAACCAATTCCCCCCCAACCGAAGTAAAATCCTAAAATAAAGCCAGTAGTTAAGCCCGCGCCCCAATAGGCTAAAAAACCCAAGATAGTAGGAGTTCTAGTATCTTGAAAGCCTTGTAAAACGCCGTTAGCAGTTCTTTGTACTCCGTCTAAAATCTGTCCGACAGCAGCAACGCAAAGCATGGGAACGGCAATAGCTAGAACATTAGTATTAGCGGGATCGTCGAGATCGATAAACAATCCGATTATTTGTTGCGGGTATATTATAAGGGCGATCGCAGTAACAAACATAAATCCGCCCCCCAAACTCATGCTGACGTAACCCGATCGCTTCGCCCCTGTTAAATCTTGCTTTCCTAACCATTGACCGACGCGAACGGTGGTAGCATAAGACATACCCAAAGGTACCATAAATAAGACGTAAGCAGTTTGTAAAACAATTTGGTGTGCTGCTAAAACTTCAGTTCCCAAAGTTCCCATCAAGTAAGTAAAAATATTAACCACCCCAAATTCTAAAGCTGTAGCAACGGCGATCGGCGTACCTAGTAATAATAAAGCCCAAATAATTTTTGGTCTGATGCGATGCAATTGTTGAAAGATGCGATATTGTTTTAGTTTGACATTTTTGAGGGTATAAATTGCTAAAGCGAGGAACATCAGCCAAAAAGTCAGCATACTAGCTATACCCAAACCTGCTAATTCCAAGCGCGGAAAGCCTAATTTGCCGTATCCTAAAACGTAATTTCCGGCGATATTAAATAAAGTTGCGCCAATGACGATCGCCATTATCGGACGAGTTTGAGACACTCCAGAAGCCAGACAACGCAACGCAGCAAAGCCCAAAGCAGGAAATAAACCCCACAAGATCCAATCTAAATAGCGATCGGCTAAGATAACCAAAGATTCGCTTTGTCCGAGTTGGCGCATTAAAGTGTCTAAATGTCCGACAATTAACATCATCGGAATCGATATAACTAATGCGATCCAAAGTCCTTGACGCGCAACTCGTTCGACTCTATAGTGTTTATTTGCCCCGTAAGCTTCAGCTACCATCGGGCTGACTCCCATAACTATACCGCTTGCAGTATTGAGAATAGTTAGAAAGGTAATTGAAGCTAAACCACCTGCTGCGAGAATTTCGGGCCCCATTCTTCCCATCATTACAGTATCTACGAAACCAGTGGCAGATTGTGCGACTTGCGCGCTAACTAGGGGAATAGCCAGTTTGAGGAATTCTCTTATTTCTGTTTTAGTCTGCGATCTCATTAATTGTGAAATCATGGCAATTCTGTATTTGTTAAGTTTTATC
>CAYWIH010000097.1:0-19998 GCA_964458305.1 uncultured bacterium
GGCACAAACTACAGATAACGGTTGGCAACAGGCAATTTTACAGAATACTAGGGCTACCGCACAATTAGAGCTGAAAGTTGACATTTTAACTAATAAGGTTGATAAAATAGAAGATCGAGTATCGCAACTGACAACTGACGTAGAAAAACTGACAACTGATGTCAAAGATTTAACTAATAAGGTTGACAACATCGATAATCGAGTCTCACAATTGACAACTGACGTACAAGAACTGAAAACTGACGTACGAGAAATTAAAGAACAACTAAAAGGGTTTCTATTTGTCAAAGTAGGGATCGGCACGATCGCCTTAGCATTAATCGCTAGATTAATCGGAGATTATCTATTAGTTCATTAATTAATATTTTCTAGACAAAGGGAGATCGCCTTTAAAATTAAAAAAATGCCAGTAGCAAAAACATTATTTCAAGTTATGCTACTGACTGCGATCGCTGTATTAAAGTTTTTCGAGTTTATTACTTACCTATTCCTACTTCTACATTTGCAGAAGTCCGATCGCGTTTTTCGACTTTCTTGGGTTTTCTTTGTTGAAAATCTCTTAATAAACCCATTAAAGCGGGAATAACTGTGGGAGTGAGAATAGTTGAAAGTGCTAAACCTCCAGTTAAAGCAATACCCAAACCTTGATATAATTCCGCACCTTTACCTGGTAATAATGCTAAGGGTAACATTCCTAAAACGCTCGTGCCAGCAGACATAAAAATCGGTCGCAAGCGATCGCGCACCGCATAATATAAAGAGTCATCGTAAGCCATTTTTTCTTCTTTTTGCAGTTGTAAAGCGCGATCGACGAGTAAAATAGCGTTGTTAACTACAACCCCAGTTAAGATTACAAAACCCAATCCGGTAATCATATCTAAAGGTATAACTACACCGGGAATAGAATTAGCAATTACTAAACTTAATAATGCTCCGGTCATTCCCATCGGGACGGTTGCCATAATTAAGAAAGGATAGCCGAAGGATCGATAGAGGGCAACTAATAATAGATAAGTAATTAGTAAAGAAAGGAGGAATGTTGCGGCAAGCTGGGATAAAGTTTCTGTGAGTACGTCGGCAGATCCGGCTAATTGTACGCGAAATCCGGCGGGTAAACTATCTCTGAGGGGTTCTAATACTTCTTGTTCTGTCTTGTCTAATAATGCCCCTAAAGGTGCAACTCTTGCGACGCTGACAGTCAATGTGACCGATCGCTCGAGATCGACGTGGTTGATAGTATCGGGGCCGGTAGTTTCAACTACATCGGCAACATCTTGTAGCTGTACTTGCTGTCCGTTTCTGCTGTAAATTACTAATTGGCGCAGATCTTCGGGATTTTCGACAAAAGTATCTTGCAATTCGACATTAACATCTAATTCTCGTTTACCATCGACAAATTCTGAAGCCCTCACCCCACCTAAAGCAGCTTCTACCATTTGTCCTATTTCTGCTTCGGATAGTCCGACTTCAGCTATTCGTTCTCTTTTGGGGATAATTTGGATTTCTGGCGCGCCAGTAACAAAATTCGATCGAACGTTACGAACTCCTTCTAAGCCCCTAATTTGCCCGCTTACTTCTCCTTGGAGTCGATTCAATTCATCGAGATCTTCGCCGATAATTTGCACTTCAAATTCTTTACCAGGATCGCGGAAAATAGAGACTCGAATCGGCACTAAAAAGCGATATCCTGGAAAATTAGCACCCTCGGCCCGCATTTTATTAACTAAGTTATCGAGGTTTGCACCTGTAGATAATTCCGGTTCGACAAAAGCTGCGATCGCATCTAGTCCGGGCCTTTTAACGTAAAGAGTTCTCATTACTTCGGGTTGAGAGGCTACGAAGTTTCGAGGCCCTTCTGACAATTCTACTGCTTCGGGGATGCTAGTACCTGGAAAAGGGCCGGCTATCCATAAGATTAAATTGCGGTTTCCTTCTGGTAAATAATCGGCGGGAGGAAGCAATCTAAAACTAATTACAATTAATATTATCGGAATTGCGAGAACTATTAAACGCCTTCGGGTTTTACCCCTACCGATCGACCAGGATACGGTACTTAATAAAAAGTTTTCTAATTTGCCTTGGAATACTCTAAAAATTGCCGAAGTTTTAGCGATCGCTTTTTCAAACCAATTACCCCTGCGATATTCTCCTCCAGATAACATTTGTTGTGCTTCCGATCGCGATAAAAATAACCCGGCTAACATCGGAACTAAAGTTATTGCAGCAAATAAAGAGAACATAACCGCAGCAGAAAGGGCGATACCGATATCAAAAAATAATTGTCCGGCTTCTCCTGTTACTAATGCGATCGGGGCGAATACTGCTACCGTAGTTAAAGTTGAGGCTAACATTGCGCCGCCAACTTCTTGAGTTCCGTCGATCGCTGCTTGTACTGGTGTTTTCCCTTTTTGCATATGAGAAAAAACATTTTCTAAAACGACGATCGCATTATCTACAACCATCCCGACAGCAAAAGCCAACCCAGCCAAACTAATTACGTTCAAACTGCGTCCTAAAATTAAAAAGACGATAAATACTGTAATTAAAGTGGTGGGAATAGTTATCGCAATTACTGCTACAGTCCGAAGCGAACCGAGGAATAATAATAGAATTAATGCGGCCAGAATAGCACCGATAATTAAATTACCTTGAACGAAAGAAATAGATTGGTTGATATAATCGTTTTCATCGTAAGGAATATCAAAAGCAATCCCTTCACCAGCGCGATCGAACCTATCTTCTAAATCTACTAAAGCCTCTCTGATACCTTTAGAAATTTCAGGAACGTTGCCGCCAACTTCTCGAATAATACCGACAGCTACGGCTGGTTTATCGTTATTAATTAAAGCACGATCTTGAATCTGGCGACCCATTTGGGCCTTAGCCACATCTCGGATATATACAGTCCCAGACTCGTTCCGACGCAAGACTAAATCTTCGATATCGTTAACATCTTGCGATCGACTGATGGTTCTAACTCGATACTCTCTCCTTCCCAATACTAAAGGGCCGCCGCGAATATCTCGGTTATTATTACGTAAAGTATTTACTACATCCCCTAAAGTTAAATTGCGATCGGCTAATGCTTTGGGATCTACTACTACCTCTACTTCTCTAGCTCTACCTCCAGATACTAAAAATTGTCCCACACCTTCGACTTGGCGAAAACGCGGCACAACTATATCATCTACTAAATCCCGATAATGATAGTCATCGGCGGTAAATCCTTCTTTAGGCACTAAAATAACCCACATCATCGGCCGAGAACTACCGCTAACAATTTCTACACTAGACTCTCCGGCTTCTGCTGGCAGTTCTTCGACTTGTTGCAGTTTAGTGATTACATCTACCAAACGGCGATCGATATCTGCATCCCAATCAAATTCTAAAGTAATCGAACTAGTTCCAGCCCCACTATTAGAAGTAATTTCTTCTACTCCACGAACTTCTTCCAATCTTTCTTCGATCGGACGGGTAATTAAGTCTTCTACTTCGTTGGGTGACGCACCTAAATATGGTGTCGAGATCGTTATTTCCGGGCGATCGCCTCCTGGTTGCAGTTCTAAAGGCAATTGAAATAAAGATAGTATGCCAAATAATCCTAAGATACAGAACAATACAAAAGTTCCGTGTCGCCATTTTACGGCGGTTTTAATTATATTCATTATTTTTTAAGTAACAAGTAACAAGTAACGAGTAACGAGTTTTTCAGTTTTGAAGTAATCGATTAATTAACGATCGGCAGAACGAATATTACATTTAAACATCTGACTCCTGACTTCTGACTCCTGAGTCCTGACTTCTTTACCGACATACCATGATACGTACCATTTCTAACCTCTTACCGAAGGCTAATTCTGACTGGCGCACCATTTCTCAAACCGTCTCCACCGCGCAATACTATTTGCTGGCCGTTTTCTAATTCAGTCGAAGATATTGCTACTTTTTCCCCCATATCTGCGACTATTTCTACTTCTACTTCTCGGGCTGTATTATCTTCATTAACGGCAAATAACAGCCATCTCGATCCTCGTCTGACTAAAGCATCTCTCGAAACTATTATGCTATTAGGATCGATATTTAATTCTAATTCTCCTCTAACTGCCATTCCCGAGATTAATCCCTCTGGTGGATTATCTAAACTAACTCGCACTAGTTGTCTTCTCGATCCTGCTTCTGCGCTGGGTATTACCGATGTAATAGTCGCTTCCTTTTTCCACTCAGGAAGGTTGCGAGAAGTTAAAATTACTGGTTTTCCAGCCCTAACTTGACCGCTTAATTGTTCTGGGAGTTCTAAAAATACTTCTAATTCTCGATTATCAACTACTGTAATTACCGGATCTGCTGTTTCTAAATAATCTCCGGCACTGATTTCGCGAGTTTGCACTACTCCGGCATTTCTGGCTTTAACTCTGGTGCGATCGAGTTCTAGCTGCGCTCGATCGAGTTCGGCTCTGGCCGCGGCTACGATCGCTCTTTGGGCGGCTATTTCTTCGGGTAAAGGGCCGGCCACTCCTTCTGCTAATGTGGCGGCTGCTTCGAGTCTTTCGGCTCTGGCCGTGTCTGCTGACGATCTTGCTTCGACTAAACTACGTTGGGATAATGCTCCTTCGTTGACCAGAGTTGTTATTCTTCTGAGGTTATCTAGAGCTTCGTTTTCTCTGGCTCTGGCTGCGTTTAATATGGCTCTTCGCTGTTGGATAACTTCTTTACGAGTACCTACTTCTAAGCGCGCTAGTCGGCTTTGTTCTGTCGCTAGTCTGGCTCTGGCTTGCGCTAGGGCTAATCTCCTCTCAGAATCGTCTATAACGGCAATTGTCGCCCCAGATGTGACTCGATCGCCTTCTCTGACTAAGATCTGTTGCACTAAGCCGTCTGTTTGCGCTCTAATAGTTGCGATCGAACTGGCTTGCACTTGACCGATTAGATCGATCGATCTTATTCCTTCTCCCCTACTGACGGTTTCTGTTTCTACCGCTCTTGCTGGTGGTGCTTGGGTTACTGCTGCTGGCGAATTGGTATTCGCTCTCGGTGCGACAAAAAACCACGAAACTCCCCCGATCGCTAAGAGGGGAATTAATATTGTTAGCCAATTTTTTTGAATGGTGTTGTCGCTTTCTACTCGCGAAGGTGCTTCGAATGTCTCGGAAGTAGATTTTTGTTCGTGAGAATCTTCTGGTGTTATTTCTGGTTTGGTTTCGGAGGTGTTCATAATTGCTGCTATCTTCTAGAGAAAATTAGTTTTTTTCCACTTATTAACGCAACGCTACGTTTTGTATTTTAATGCTTTTGTGAAGAAAAATCAAGAGTCGCGTACATCTATAATATACGATACGTGTTGTATCATATTTAAAGACAAGATTATCGTATAAATTAATGACAATAGAAACAAGTACAATAAAATCGCAGGGTCGTCCTCGCAGCCAAAAATGTCATCGAGCAATAATGGAAGCAACGATCGAGCTGTTAGAAGATCGAAGTGTCAGAGAATTATCGATCGAAGCGATCGCCAAAAAAGCTGGAGTTGGAAAAACTACAATTTATCGTTGGTGGCCTTGTAAAACTGCGGTAGTATTCGATGCATTTTTAGAATATATGCTTCCTCGTACCGAATATCCCGAACGTCTCAGCGCGATCGAGGCAATTTCGGAGCAGATAAAAATGGTAATTGAGGCATTTAGCGGCAAAATCGGGCGAATAGTCGCGGAAATTTTGGCAGAAGGACAATCAGATCCAGAAAGACTGGCTGAATATCGAGAAAGGTTTTTAAACGATCGGCGTGCTGCTGCAGCTAAAGTAATTGAAAAGGGTAAAAAAAATGGCGAATTTTCTACCGATTTAGATACGGAATTAGCGATCGATATTATGTACGGCCCGATTTACTATCGTTTGTTAGTTGGTCATCTACCTTTAGATAGAAATTTCGGCGAAAATTTACCTAAACAAGTAATAAAAGGTTTGCAAAACTGCATAAAATCGGATAACTAAAACAACAATTTTATTATTATCCCAAATAATAACAGGAATATGATAAAAATAAATCGCTCTGCTTATAGTGGCCTATCTTAGTAAGTCACTATAAAAGTCCTGCATCCGATCGAATCAAAAAAATAGATTTTGTATGAGAGCCAACTTAAATAAGATAAAAAATTATAATTCTGGAAAATTACTCGAAATAATGGAGATCAAAATCGGTAAAAAAGGCTTAATTAAAGCAGGAAAATACAAAAGTTGGTATATTCTAGTTGGCGATGATTCAAAAAGAACAGGTGGTTATCTAATCTTATATAGTCAATCTCCCAATATAATTCATGGTATAGGCTACGACGATTGGGTTGAAAATTTAGAATATTTAGAACTTTATTTTAGTGAAAGTAACATGATAATTGAATGGTTAGAATAAACTGTTTTTATGCTTTGTTATAGGATAGTATAATTTAAGATTCAAAAATAGGAAATTCTAGCTTAAAAGTAGTGCCTTCGCCTATTTTACTATTGACAGAAATTTTGCCGCCATGAACGGAGATAATTTGTTCTACGATCGACAAACCCAAGCCAAAACCTCCTGTTTCCCTAGATCGTGCCGTATCTACCCGATAAAAACGCTCGAAGATATGGGGCAGATCTGTTTCTGGAATGCCGATACCATCGTCTGTAATTTCGATTGTAGCGCGACGGGATTGAATTGATAAATTTATTTCGATTTTACCGCCAGAAGAAGTATATTTAAAAGCATTATCTATTAAGTTTGACAAAGCTAATTGTAATAGTTCCGAATTACCTTTTAAATAAATCGATCGCTCCGGTAAATTTATTTCTAAATTGCGATTTAATAATTTAGCTTGACCGAGATATTTATTAACCAGCGATCGCAAAATAATTACAACATCGATTTTTTCTTTTCCTGCTGAAGTTAATTGTCTTTGAGTGCGGGCTAAAAATAAAAGATTGCTAATTAAATTACTCATTGCTTTAGCAGCCTTTTCAATTTCTTCGATACAAGTCCGTTGCTGTGGAGAATTTTGCAAAGAAGGCATTAAAGCCACTTGAGAATTACTGACGATCGCCGCTAAAGGAGAGCGTAATTCGTGGGAAGCATCGGCAGTAAAACGCTGTAATTGTTCGTAAGATTCTTTAATTGGTTTCATAGCTATTCCTGCTAAAACCCAACCATTAAAAGCAATTAAAACTAAAGCAACGGGAACGCCTAAAGAAAGAAAAATTAAAGTTTTTTCCAAACTAGATTCTAAAGGTTGTAAAGAAGTGCCGACTTGTAAATAGCCTAGAAAAATATTATCTTTAAAAATTGGGACAGTAACTTGACGAAATTTTGCGGGAGTTTCGCCATTTAATTTAATTGTTTCAAATCTTTTTTTAATTTTAGGAAAGATATATGTTTGTTCGTTAGCAATGCCGATCGATTTTAATAATTTACCTCTTCGATCGTACCAATTCAGATAAGTTAACTCATTATTAGCAAGTCGAGAATAATATTTACAGTCGATAGACCAGCGACCGTTGCTAAGATAATAATCAGATTTATTAGCGATCGATTTAGTTTTCTTATAAAGATTTTCATCAAAAGATTCCAAACGATCTTTAACTTCAGAATAATAAACAATACCTGCAAAAACAAACAAAATACTGCCCATAGAAAGGGCAAACCAATAAGCCAAATTAAAACGACTGCGATCGAACATTACGATGATAAAACTTTATTTTTCCTCGGGAATGCGGAAACAATAACCCATACCATAAACAGTTTCCAACCAATCTTTAGCATCAACCTCAGACAAACGCTGTCGCAAACGCCACACTAAAGCAGTAATAGCATTGCTTTCAGGTTCGCTACCCCATTCCCAAAGACTTTCTTCGATTTGTTCTCGAGAAATAGTGCGATCGCGACGACGCATAAAATATTCCATAAGATGAAACTCTCTACTCGACAGTTTAACCGCTAATTTCTGGCGTTCTAAAGTTAAATTAGTCAAATTGAGGTATAAATCTCCCGCAGCAATGCGATCGCCGTGCCAATTTGGAGATCGTCTACCTAAAGCGCGAACCCTGGCTAAAAGTTCGACAAGATCGACTGGTTTAACTAAATAATCATCAGCCCCAGCATCCAAACCAGTCACTTTATCTTCGATCGTATCTTTAGCAGTCAGCATCAGCACTGGAGAAGACTTACCCGAAGCGCGGTATTTTTGGCATAGTTGTACGCCGCTAATTTTCGGCAACATCCAATCTAAAATTAGCAAATCGTAATCTTTACGGGAAATCAACCATTGAGCGGTTTCCCCATCTTCGATACCATCAACTAAATGACCAGATTCCGATAAAGCCAGACAAAGAGGTTTTAACTGTGCTGCGTCGTCTTCTACTAAGAGGATAATCATGAGTTGCGCGAGTTATTCTATTAATATTGTTAAGTGAAATCATTACAGAATCATCACAGCGTAGTTTATGACTCAACTGAAGAATTTTCTCGGCTTTAAATTTTGGTGGCCTTTACCTTTACTTAGTTTGCTTTTTTGGTTCGGCGGAAAAACCTTAACGATCTACAATTTAGAATGTTCTCGACAGATCGATTTTAAGCTTCAAATAGATGCAGAAATCGATCGCAAGATAACAGTTACAAACTCGAGAATAGTAAAGAAAAATCGCTTTTTAAATTAATTTGATTTTTTCAAAGTCGATCGCGTTGCTAGCCCGATCGGGAGTAGGTTTAAACTGTTATAAATGGGAGAAATTGGTAAGGAGTAATCCGCTGTCGGATCGATAATTATGTATTTAGTTTGATCTGTGTTGCGATCGTGAGAAACTAAAACGTTGTTCTGATTTAAACTCAAAATTTTAATCCCTTTAAACCATAATCGTTGAAATAAATAAGCGGTTTGAATTTTTAAAAGTTGACGCTGTGTATCTCGATCGAGATATCTGTGTAAAGCAAATTCAGACAAAGTAGCGATCTCTTCTAAAGTTGGAATTTTAAAAGCTTGACAAAATTCGGGAGCAAATCCTAACTTAGTATTTCCCAAAGTAGTACCACCCGCTACTTTTTCCATAAATATAATCTGCTTAAAAAATGAATTTGGAGATCTGCTTTTAACATAAAGATATACCGGACAAATCTGAAGCAGACTTTTTTGTTCGCTATTTAATTTTTTTTGAAAAATATCGGCAAGTTGAATGCTGCGATAAAATTGCTTGCTCAAGTTTTCTGCTAAAGGTTTATTTTGAGAGCATTTAAGTGCTAAATAGGAATTGGGAAATATGCCTAACTCCGAGTCATGTTTACCTAAAATATAAATTCCTTTTTTAATTTTGTCAGCAGAAGGATTAATATTATATCGATCTTTATTAGTAGCAATATTACTAATAAAATATTTTAATCTCTCGATAAATTCCGTTAGCTTTGCGTACTTAGAGATTAATTTGTCGTAAATATTTCGATCCAAATCGATAGAGATATCGCGATCGACTTTGATAGTTTTAATATATTTCACGAGCAGTTTATTTTTTTGTAAACGGATATTTAAATTTTGGGCTGAGAAAGTTTAATTTTAGCCTTAATTATCGTTTAACTATTATAAATCTAAGTTCGAGCCAACGAAAAATATCGTATATATTTTGTAACTCTACAACCAGAGCGATTATCTGGTTTGACTTAATTTTTTGCCATTTAAAAGACCTGCTTCATAAATCCAGTTTAAACCCAAATACTGCTTTAAGAGGGCCAATAATTCAGCTCGATCGATCGGTTTTTTCAAATGTCCTTGACAGCCGAGATATTGGCAAAACTTATCTGTTAGAGAATTATTCCTAGATAGTGCAATAACTGGAATTCGATCTAGTTCGGGTATTTCTCTTAATTCTTTGGCAGAGGTAAAACCGCTTTTAACTGGCATATATAAATCTAGCAAAATCAAGTCAGGTTTGATATTAGAAGCGATTTCTAACATTTTTTGACCGTTATTGACTACGATCGATTCAAATCCTAAAGGTTTTAATATATTAACTAAGGATAAACTATCTTCTTCTTTATCTTCAGCGATTAAAATTTTACGAGTATTGCCTTCATAACCGACTATTTCTTCTTTTTGGAAGTACTTTGTTTGCTCGGCTTCACTTATTTCTATTGCAGAACAAACTAAATCGAACCAAAAGGTCGAGCTAACTCCTAATTCACTTTTTGCCTTCAATTTACCTCCCATTAAACTAAGAAGTTGTCTGCTAATAGTCAAACTAAAACCTTCAATAATAGATTGATTTTTCAGAGTTTCGCTTTCTTCTAAAGGCAGAAAAAGTTTCTTGAGTCGATCGGGAGTCATTCCTACCCCAGTATCAAATACTTCAAAACGCAGTTTTTTCTTTCGATCGCTGCCATTATTATCGGATTTTTGTTCTGATTCTAAGAGGCTAACTTTTAGTTTAACTCCGCCTTGAAAAGTAAATTTAATTGCATTACTTAAAAGATTAATCAGAACTTGTCGTAATCTTTTTTCGTCGGCTTTAATAACGATGGGAAGCTCGGGATCTAATTCTAATTTGACTTGTAGGGATTTATCCGCTGCCCAGGGTTGAATGGTGGTGATAATTCCATCTAAAAATTTTTGTAAGTGTAATTCTTTTACTTCTAATTTAATATCTAGGGCATTGGTACTTGAAAAATCTAAAATATCGTTAATTAAAGTTAGTAAATAACTGCCATTATGCTCGATAATATTCAATACTTCTTTTTGACGGGAAACGAGATTGCTGTCGTCTCGCAACATTTTAGTAAAATCTAAAATACTTTTGAGAGATATTTGCAATTCGCCACTAATATTACTGAGTAATTTATCCTTATTCTTGTTAGCAACTTCGGTGGCTTGTTTGGCTTGTTCTGCTTCTAAACTTCTTTCGTCAACTTGTTTTTTCAAGATCTCGAAAAAGTTGGTCAGACGATTAGCCATTTCGTTGAAAGATTGAGCTAAGATACCTAGTTCGTCTTCTCGTTGAATTAGTATTTTTTGTCCTAGTTGCCCGTCAGAAATGTTAATCGCTGCTGATGTTAAACTACTAATCGGTTGGATTAAACGGTTGGCTAAAATAAAAGTAATGACGATCGTCCCTAAAATAGCAGTAGCACCAATAATAAATGCTATGGTACGAAATTGTCGCTCGTTACTGAGAAATTCTCCTTCTTCTTGAAGCACCACTACGGCCCAACCATTATCTAAACGATCGCTATAAGAAAACCATCTTGTTCCTCGATCGTCGATAAATTTTAATTCTTGCTCTTCATTGTTGGCTAAAATGTTTTGTACCGGGGGATAATTGCTTAAATTTTGCAAAACATTCCCAGAGATATAATCTGGGTTTGGATGGGCTAATACCGCACCGTTGCTATCGACAACAAAAGCATAGCCAGTTTCTCCGAATTTTAGTTTCCCTACTTGTTCGGCTACGGCGTTAAGATCGGTACAGATAACAGTTACTCCGTCAATTTTTGTTTGTAATTCTTCTTCGATCGGTGCGGACATACATAAAGCTAGCTGTTTGCTAGTACGACCGATTAATGTTTGATAGCTTACTTCTTGACCTTTTAAAGCACTTTTAAAGTAGTTTCGATCTCCATAGTATTTAGCTGGGTTGTTGTCGCTACGAGCTAAATTATATCCATCTAGTTCGACGGTCATTGCTAAATAAAAATGTTCGTAATTATCGACTAATTTTTCTAATAAAGGTTTTTGCCGCTCGGGATTCATATTGACGATATCGGGCTGCTCGCTGAGATTTTCTAGGGCTAAAACGTTCATTTCATTCCAACGACTTACCCCTTCTGAGAGCAAATTAGCTTTGAGAGCTAAATTTTCTAGAGCTTCTTTGCGAATCGCTTTAGTACCTCGATCGCTGGCAATTAATATGGCTACCACTGTTAAGGGAACTACACCCAATAAAACTACCGCGGGCATTTTAAATCTTAAGCTTTTGAATAATGGAAGTTTCATAGTACAACAGATAGAAAAAATAATTTTTGTTTTACGTTCTATAAAATCTAAGATTATAAAATAGATTTTTGTTATCTTAATTTACATCTTAAAATATTAAACTTAACAAGCAAACAATGCGATATCTTTTTTATACAGTTGATGTTTTTACTGACAGTATTTTTGGGGGCAATCAACTGGCAGTCTTTCCTCACTCCCAAGGCCTTAATTCAGAACAAATGCAGTCGATCGCTCGAGAATTTAACTTTTCGGAAACTGTTTTTGTTTTTGACGCTTTGCAAGGGAATATAGCCAAAAAATTACGCATTTTCACTCCAACTAAGGAAATTCCCTTTGCGGGACATCCTACTATTGGAACTGCTTACTTGCTTGCCGCGAGCGGAGAAATACCTTTAAATAAAGACTTAGAAACTATTAATTTCCAAGAAGGAGTTGGTACAATATCAGTAAAAATTCGTTCTCAAAATCGCCGACCTACTTACGTGGAATTGACTGCGGCTAAATTACCGGAATTCGGGCCGCAACCCCCATCAAATCGAGATCTTGCCGCAATGCTTTCTTTAAATATTGAAGATCTTCTTAAAGATTCAATAAATTATCCTCGAGCTATTTGTTGCGGAATACCGTTTCTTTTTATTCCTTTAGTCGATCGCCGTGCTGTTGCAGCAGCTTCACTCGATCTTAACATTTGGCAGCAGGTGTTAAAAACATTTTGGGCATCTTCAGCGTACGTATTTAGTTACGATCCCGAGTTAAAAGATTCTGCGGTACGATCGCGGATGTTCGCTCCTGGTTTGGGAGTGGCCGAAGATCCGGCTACAGGATCGGCTGCAACGGCTCTAGCTGCTTATTTAGGAGTTCTCAGCCCTAAATCTGATGGTATTTTAAGCTGGCAGATCGAACAAGGTTTTGAGATGGGACGGCCGAGCATTCTCGAGGCGATCGCTTGCAAACAAGATGGTAAAATTATCGCTACTGGGGTTGGTGGTACTGCGGTATTGGTTGCTGAAGGTACGATGGAAGTCCCCGAAATTAAAGATTAAACGGAGCGATCGTGAACAGACAAAATATTAGTAGCGGTACTATTTGGACGACAAAGGTAGGTTATTCTCGCGCAGTTCGGATCGGTAATTTAATTTATGTTTCTGGAACTACTGCTTTCGATCGCAATAATAATTACAATCTTGTTGGTATTGGCGATCCTTACGCCCAAACTATACAAACGATTAAAAATATCGAAACTGCTTTAGTAGAAGCAGGAGCGAGTTTAAAAGATGTCGTTCGCACGAGAATATACGTTACTAATATTGACGATTGGGATAAAATCGGTCAAGCTCACGGGGAGTTTTTTGGCGATATCCTTCCAGCGACAACAATGGTTGAAGTCAGCCGTTTAATAACCGCCGAAATGTTGGTAGAAATTGAAGCGGAAGCTTGTCTAAATCTTTAAATCGATCGCTCTGTATTTGGCAAAAAGTTAATCTTTGTGGCAGTAATTTCGGCGATTTCTCCCGCAGCAAAAGCGGTTAAGCTTGATGCCATTTCTTCAGCTTCTGCTTGCAGCATTAAAAAATTCGATCGATGCTTTTAAACACCGATCGCGATAAATTGTATAGATTTTTTAACAGACATTAATACATTCGATCGATCCGCTCAATTTTCTTCAAGAGGCGATATAAAGAAAAACCTGGAACTGCGGCTATAACGATCGCGCCGATCGCTAACTGCCAAAAATCGTTAACCAACAGTAAAGTTGCCGAGACCACAAAAGCACTTGTCAGTATGGCGTAATTAGTAGCTATTTGAATCGAACCGAGACGGCGTACCAAACGATCTGACTCGGTAGAGCGAACTCTGACGCGCAAATCACCTCGTTCTAACTTTTCGATCGTATCTTCTAATTTCTGGGGTAAATTAATGGCACTGCTGCTAACTTTAGCCGCTTGTCTTCCCAACTCGTCGAGAATAGTGTTGCCGAGATTTCCGTTGCTTAAATTAGAGTCATTCATAAACTGCATTGCAAAAGGTTGTGCTACTTCCATAAAATTAAATTCAGGATCTAAACCTTTGCCAACCCCTTCTATAGTCGAAAAAGCGCGCAGAACGAAAGTAAAAGTTGCGGGGAAGCGAAAAGGCTGATCGTAAGCGATTTCGTATAAATCTTCACTAATTCGATCGATCGACTGGGCCTCGAAAGGCTTATCCATAAAATTATCTAAGAAGAATTGGATCGATCGCCTGACTGGGGACATATCTCCGGTGGGAGCGAGCGCACCTAGATCGATTAGAGAAGTTACGACGCGATCGGCATCTTTTTGAGCGACACCGAATAAAGTGTCCATCAAACCTTCACGGACGTTATTTTTAATTTGCCCCATCATGCCGAAGTCATAGAAAATCAGCGATCCTTCGGTACTTACGGCGACATTTCCAGGGTGCGGATCGGCGTGAAAAAAGCCATCGTTAAGTAATTGTTGTAAATAGGCTTTTGCTCCTAATTTTGCCAATAATTTGCGATCCAAACCGGCCGCTTCTAAGGCTTCGTAGTGGCTGATTTTGATCCCGGGCATATATTCTAAAGTTAAGGTGCGCGGGGAACTATAACGCCAATATACTCGAGGTACTTTTACCCAATCTTGTCCGCGAAAATTGCGGCGAAAGGTATCGGCGTTGCGGCCTTCGTTGAGATAATCTGTTTCTTCCCAGAGAATTTTGCAGCATTCTTCGTAAATGCCGATCCAATCCCTTCCTTTGCCCCAACGGGGGTGGTTTTGAAAGTAGCGGGCGATCGTTTTAAGAATGGCTAGATCGATGGAAAAGAGGGTTTTGAGACCGGGTCGCTGAATTTTTACGACTACTTCTTCGCCGCTATACAATTTAGCGCGATGAACTTGTCCCAAACTTGCCGCCGCGATCGGGGTAGGATCGAAACTGCCAAACAGGGTAGCGATCGGCTTACCCATGTCGCTTTCGATTATTGTTGCTGCTTGTTCGTAAGTAAAGGCGGGAACTTTGTCTTGTAATTTTGATAATTCTTCTACGTATTCGCTGGGAAATAAATCGGCGCGAGTAGAAAATAGTTGACCTACTTTAATAAAAGTAGGCCCTAATTCTAAGAGGTTTTCTCGAACCCAAGCGGCCTGTATTCTGCGTCTTGTGGCATATTTTTCTTCTGTATATCCCCCTTGATAAGTCCATTTTTTCCCGTTGCACCATAGCTTAAAGAGAAAGCTTAAGACAAAGATCCAAATATCAATACGACGGCGCAAGCGGGAGTAATTTTCTTTATTCCAGCGATAGGTTTTTTTTGCTGCTTCTGGTTTGGATAAATTTTGAGTGGACACGGGCGTGGGATAATTAGGTGCGTGAGGAAAAGAATTTTGGGTATTTTGAGAGATGGCAGACACTCGATCGATTTGCTCTTAAGTTTTACTAATTTTATTTATTTAAGACAAAATCCAAACTAGAGTTGGTTATTTGTCGTTATTGAATTGGTTGGTGGAAAATTTTTCAATTTTTGCGACGGTGCGAGCGACGACAGGATTTATCCACCCAAAGAATTGATAAGGTATTGTTATTTTGAGCTTACCCCTAATTTTATTTTGGGGGTTTACTTCTCAATTGGCTAGAAAAGTTTTAACATCTTCAAACGCTTTTAGTGCGATTTGCTAGAAATTAAATAAATATCCATCATTCCGAAGAAGTAGGATATTGTTTCAACTCGGCACGCAACCGGGCGATCTCTGCTCTGAGTTCGTCGATAGTTTCTTGTAAATCTGTGCTAGAATCTCTATCTCCTGGAGTAGCACCGTTAGTAGTTCCGGTGTTTTCTTTGGCGATTTCTCGTTCTGCTCGTTCGATTACTTCGTTAGTAAATTGTCGCAGATTTTCTCGTTGTTCGGCATCGAATTTGCCTATTTCGCTTAAAGCGTTAGTAAAAGATTCTTCTACTTTTTCGCCGATAACTTCTGCTAAAGCTCTGCCAAAAAAAAAGGCGTGAATGACAGGGTTGCTCATGAAATGTTTTTGTTATTGCTTTCGTAACAAATTATATCTTGCCTCGATGAAAAATTCTGGTATCGATCGACGCGTTTCTGTTTCAATGAGGATATTTTTTACTGAGGAGATCTTCGGCTTCGGCGCGATCGCTTATTTTACCGTCGAGGGTAGCGGCTAATAATTCTTCTAAAATTTCTTTATATAACGGCCCTGGTTTGTACCCGAGTGCTTTGAGATCTCTACCGTCTAAGGGCGATCGCATTTTTGACCATTGATTTAAATATTGCCAGAGACTGCGTCGGTTTTGCTTGTTGTTTCTGGCGGCGACGAGTATTAATGTCAAGGTATCGTAATGGCGCAATAATTGGACTTTTTGGCTGACAAGCTGGCAATCGGGGAGTTTTTCGGCGATTTTTGTCGCGTTTTCTTCGAGGTTTGTCACTCTAGAAATACTGTCTTTTGGTAGTTGGAGTCGCTCGGCTACCAGGTTCGCTTTTTGAGGGGGTAAGTAGGCGATAATTGTCTCCAATCTAACTAACCAATCGTTTAGATTATTTTTAGAATCTAGGTGTTGCAGCCAGCGATCGACGCAGCGTATTTGCCACCATAATTCTTTATCTAATTTTAAACTGGGATGCAAACAAGATAAAGCATCGAGATCGGCGAGTAATTTAAGCGCGTTTTTCCAATAACCGGCTTGAAGGATATATTTTAATTCTGCTTTCAGTCTGGTAGTTAATGCTGGGGCAATATTTTCCAAACTTGCTTTACGATGATAAACTCCGCTTTCGATCGCGTAACGGATGTATGCTTCGGTTTGCGCTTCGATGGTAAACTCGAGCCTGACTGCAAAACGCACGGCCCGATAAATTCTGGTAGGATCTTCAATGAAACTATTGGAGTGAAGGACTCTAATTAAGCGCGATCGCAGGTCTAAAATGCCGCCAAAATAGTCTAATAATTCTCCTGCTTTGGGATCGGTCAATCTTGCGGCTAAAGCGTTAATGGTAAAGTCTCGGCGATACAAGTCTTGGCGGATCGAACTGGCTTCTACTTCTGGGTTGGCAGCTGGATAGGGGTAAAATTCAGTTCTCGCCGTAGCGATATCCATCCAAAGATTACCTAATTCGGGATCTTTATGCCACAATAAGGCCGCCGTTTGAAAAGCTCCATGAATTGAAAGACGGGCCCCTGGATAAATATTTAAAATCTCTCGGGCTAATTCTACTCCCGCACCTTCGTCGGCACTGCGATGAAACCCATCGACGACTAAATCGATATCTTGCAACAATAAAGTATCTTCTGGTTCGGTTAAGAGTAAATCTCTAACACCACCACCGACTAAATATAAATGCCAACCTCTTTGTTTGGCAGCAAATGCTGCTTTTGTTAATAATTGCCAAATAGCAGGGGCGAGGCGATCGCGAATTGAAGGTAACAAGCAAGAAGTTATTTTAATTTTTTCTCGCTCTTCGGAGTTACGATCGTTGCTTTGTTGATATAACTGACGCAAAACATCGGTGCGAGTGACAATTCCTACCAAGCGATCGCGATCTAAAACGGGCAATCTTCCGACATCGTAGGTCACCATTAAAGATTCTATTTCTTTGAGGGGAGTTTGGGGGGTAATTGTTTTTAAATTTTTACTCATATACCCTTTAACTGGGGCGTGAGAAAAGCCGTGATGTAAAGCCAGATCTAAATCTCTGCGGGAAATAACTCCCACTAACCGATCGCGATCGTCGACTACGGATAACCCCGAATGACCGTAACGAAATAAGATTCTTTCTGCATCTTCTATACTAGTATCTGGTCGAATCGTTCTCACCGGAGATGACATAATATCTCTAGCGATGGTAGGGTGAGGTACTTGTGCGATCAGCCCCGCGACGATTTGTGAGAATGTTGTTTCGGGATTTTCAATCTCTTTAACCGTCATTGCCGCAGCTTGAGGATGTCCGCCACCACCAAAAGGGCTAAATAATTCGTTGAGATTAGTTCCTTCGATCCGCGATCGCCCGATGACGATCAATTTTGTGCCTTTGCTTTTATTTTTATTACTGTTACTTTTATGATATTTATGTCCTAAGAGCAATGCTTCGTTTCCCGTCAGCTCTAACAATCGTTCGGTAATACCGGACAATCCTGGGACGAAACTTTCCGTTTCTAATAATACCCAAGCCACCAAATGACCTTCTACTTCTTTTTTTTCAAGATTTTTTAAAGCTTTTGTCAGTAACTTTTGTAACTGAGGCGATAAACTCGGTTCGCGATATTCCGAGATAATTTTGAGATTAGCCCCCATTTCCATCAACCAGGCTAAAGCTTTCACATCCCGGACGCTAGTTTGCTCGAAACTTAAAGAACCAGTATCGACATGAATGCCTAAAGCCATTACCGTAGCTTCAAAGGAAGTTAATTTAATATTTGCTTGTTTTAATTTTTCTGTAATTAAAGTAGTGGTAGCTCCGACTGGTTCGATTTCGCGATAAGTTGCCTTAATATCCGAATCGCTATCTGTATGGTGATCGTAAACTTCGATCGATTCAATTTGGGGCAGATCGAACCAATCAGCAGCACAGCCAAAGCGATCGCGTCTTTGATTGTCTACTATCGTTAAAGCCTTTATTTGTTGAGGATCGATACTGCGTATTTCGATCGACGTAAATTCATCTCGATGCAACGCTAAAAAATCCCTTACAGTCGGATGCGCTCCTCTAGTCAATACTATTTTAGCTCCCGTTTTCAGCCTAGATAAACCCACCGCAGCACCCACAGCATCAAAATCAGCCGTTTGATGGCATAAAATTAAATCCATCGTAATTCTTTTTGTTCGATCGATCCCAATTATATTCAATCGGGAATATTAAAAACGCTCTTAGCATTATTTTGTAGTAAATTAAGTAATAATAATAATTTACTTAGTTATTAAATCGGGAGAATCAAAATATGTCCGTTGTTTTTCAACTTTCGCTTTTTGCTTTGATATTATTTTCTTTTATCATGGTTGTTGGCGTTCCATATGCTTACGCTACCCCCCAAAATTGGGAACAATCTAAGCCCCTATTATTTTTAGGATCTGCGATTTGGACAGTGTTAGTAATTGTAGTTGCCGTACTCAATTTTTTCGTCGTTTAAAAAAAAGCCTAAAAAAAGTCACCACCAGATTTTAATTGTGGCAAATTTAAATAGATCTAACATTTTTTAGATCCTTTAATAATTGGCAATAAATACAGGATAATAAGCAATCATGGCAGTTTTCGAGGGGGATTTTACTCCAGATGCATCTTCTTTACGTTTCGCGATCGTTATCGCTCGTTTTAATGACCTGATAACAGGAAAATTATTGTCGGGGTGTCAAGATTGCTTGAAACGTCATGGCATCGACGTGAATCCCCACGGAACTCAAGTAGATTATTTTTGGGTTCCCGGTAGCTTTGAAATACCTTCGTTAGCTCGAAGAGTAGCAATGTCCCATCGTTACGATGCAGTGATCTGCTTGGGTGCGGTGATCGAAGGGCAAACACCCCATTTCGATTATGTTGCTGGTGAGGTGGCAAAAGGAGTTGCTGCTGCTGCTTACTCGACTGGAGTGCCAGTAATTTTTGGTGTATTGACCACAGATACCATGCAGCAAGCCCTAGAAAGAGCCGGAATCAAAAGTAATTTAGGCTGGAGTTACGCCATGAATGCCCTGGAAATGGCGAGTCTGATGCAGAAAATAAATGGCGAGGTGGCTTTAAATTCTCTAAGCGGAAGCGACAACTCCCAAAAAGTTATCCTCGCTTCTCAAGAAGAGCAAACCAAGACCTCTTCGCCGAAAACTTAGATCGCAGGTCGATCGCTGCAAAAAAATAACAAACTGACGAGCGGGAAAAAATCTCGAATTAGTCCTTGACAAAAGAAGGTTAATTTGAGACTATAAGATAAGAAATGCGGGTATAGCTCAGCGGTAGAGCGTCACCTTGCCAAGGTGAATGTCGCGCGTTCGAATCGCGTTACCCGC
>CAYWIH010000098.1:0-18682 GCA_964458305.1 uncultured bacterium
AAATAGTCCCGACGATAATCCTAACTGGCCGACTCCTTTAAACGATTTTCTCAGAGGTGCGATCGATCGCGATCGAGTTCGGCCTGGGGATGAAGTAGAATATACGGTGTATTTTCTCTCTTCTGGGGGTCAACCGGCAAGAAATGTTGAAATTTGCGATGTGATTCCTGCAAACACTAATTTTGTTATCGATACTTTTAGCAGTAATAGGGGAATAGGTTTATTTAATACTGCTACGACTCCTTTACCCAATCCACCTTTACCCACGGGTTTAACTAATACGGTTGACGATGGCGATCGCGGCAATTTTTATCCGGTATTTTCCCAAACTCCTGATGTTTGTAAAGATCCGAATAATTTAACTAATCCTCTTACTGCTCCTAATAATACTAACGGTGCAGTCGTAGTTAATGTCGTCCGAGATTTGAACGGTACTAATTTACCTAATGCAATTTCTCCGGCAGATCCTGCTAATTCTTATGGTTTCGTTCGCTTTAAAGTGAGAGTAGAATAAAAAAAAAGCCCACCAAAGCGGACTAAAACTGTTCGATCGCGATCGAGTTTAGCGATCGATCCTTTCGCTGGATTTTGTATCTTTCCAAGTTAATTTAACTTTTTTAGTATCTGGATCGATCGCATAAATTCTCGGTTCGATCGAACTAACATTGTAATTATTTACATTGGAAAATTTAGCACCCCAAACTAAGATTAAATTTTTGCCAGATGACATTAACTGAATCCCGTAACCGTTATAAGAATATGGCAATCCGGCTAAGGAACTATCGGAGAAGTTAATAATATCGATTATCGCACCGTTGCTATTAAGTTTATAAAGTGTTAGATAATTGCGATCGCGATTTAAATTACTATTAGCTTTGACGGCATAAATACTATCGTCTTCGGCATGATAAACCATCGATGTAATATTAACACCGTTTAAATTACTGTTTATAGTAACTTCTTGCCAGGTTCTATTATTAAAAGAATAAGCATAAAGAGAACGTCTATTAGCACGATTGTAAACTAACAAACGATTTCGTTTTGTATCGAAGGTAATGCCGTTTAAATAGCTACTTTTTCGATTATTATTTAAAGTTACGATCGATCTAGTTGCTTTAGTTTTAGGATCGATTTCTACTACAGATCGATAATTTTGAATTCCGTAGTATTTATTGTTGTAAGGATTATAGGTAATTTGCGATACGTTTGTAGGAATGAAATTATTTAAATCCGGGCCTTTTGTTAAAGAATAATCGCCAAAAGAAATAGAATTATCTACTCGATACAATCCTTTAAAAGTTATTTCTTTTAAACCGCAAGGATGAGTTACTTGAGGGAAATTAACTGAAAAGACTCGCTCTTTTTCTAGACTATCAACTTGAAAAGGTCGATCTATTTTAGACGTATTAGCACTTTGAAAACTGGAAATTTCTAATCCTGTATTTTGATAAACCTGACGAACGAAAACAGGAAAATTATTAGCATAAATCGATTGGGGTACTCTTAAATATCTGCGAGCGTAAGCAGTACTATCATAAGCTTTTTCTACAGGAATATCGTTATTTATTCCCCTTATATTTTGTCCTCGATTTCCCCCTAAAATTACTTTAGTAATTTCTGTTCCTTCCGTTGCGTTTACTTGCCAAATCACCGGAGAACGAGAGTTAAGTAACAATACTACTTTTTGACCCGGTCGATCGACTTTTACGGCGGCTCTGCCTTTATTATATTTATCTTCGTTTATTTGAAAACCTCTATTAATACTAATAACGTGCAATTCCGGCTGCAATCTTTGTCGATATGAATAAATATATCGATCTGCTTTTTTTTCTTCTAGCAATCTACGATAACGTTCTAAATTTTCTTGGCTGTTTTGTTCGGCTATAATTTTATTATTATTGTTATTATTTTGGTATGCATTTCTGACTAAAGTATAAGACACACTACCAACACACAAACCTGCAAGAAATACAGTTGCTAAGTGAATTTTAGTTCTCATGATTTTATTTATTTAATTAAGTTTGTGGAGAAAAATTTAACTAAACGCAGCGCAAAATCGAACAAGAAAAATCTAACCCTCTTCTCGTTTTCTACGTCATGTTTTATATTATAAGCACTAGAATATGCCGTGTCGATAGACACTGTATTTACATTTCGTTATCTTAAGGTATTATATTAGCTTTGCTTAATTATTTAATTGGCGATCGGAGATCGAGAGACTAGGAGGTTGAAGCTGATAATTAATACAAAAAAAATCAACAAGTTTCTCCCCATCATCCCGTCTCCCAGACTCAGTTTATACTCTTTACCAAAACTCGATCTTACTTAGCAGCTAATTGTGGAGCGCGACCTTTCAAACCTGTCATTAATTTCAATGCAAAGATTTTTAAAGGGGGCAAATAATTAGCTATCGACAACCCCAAACGTCTCACTAAGACTAGCGGGAAAAAATTGTTAGAAAATATCCGATTTAAAGTGTCAGTAACCGCTAAAATTGTTAAATTTTCCAGTTTGCGCCAATTTTCGTACCTTTTTAACACCCTTAAATCGCCAATATCTTCCCCTCGATCGCTCGCTTGACGCAATATTTGCGCTAAAGCAGCAGCATCCCTGATACCTAAGTTTAACCCCTGACCGCCTAAAGGATGACAGCAATGTGCCGCATCTCCGACTAAAGCCAGTCTAGATCCGACGTAGCGATCGCTTTGCATTAATTTTACCGGAAATACCAGCCGATCGCTGTCTAATTTAATTTTGCCTAACAATCCCCCAGTACGACGATCTAATTCGGCGATAAACTCAGATTCTTCTAATTCTTGGATCGCTTTTGCTTCTGGGTGGGGAGCTGTTAAAACTATTTGACATTTGTTACCTGGTAAAGGTAAGATACCCATCGGGCCTGTAGGCCAGAAACGCTCGAAAGCTGTATCGTTAGTTTCGGCATCGTGTTCGATCGTGAAAGTAACGCAAGATTGCCAGTATTTCCAGCCTCGAGTTTCAATTTTGGCTGCTTCGCGAATGGGTGATTTCGGGCCGTCCGCACCTACGACTAATTTGGCTTTAACTAATCCTGTTTCTTCTCCTACCCCTATTTTTACTTCCGCCCCAGCTCGATGATAGTTGACTTCGATCGCCTTGGCCGGACACAACCAACTCACATTTTCGCAACTATCGATAAATTGGTGTAAAGATTTTAACACCGTCTCGTGTTGCCCGACATAACCGAGATAGTCTTCGTTTATGTCTTTGGTTTGAAACTTAATTACTCGATCGTAATCGGCATCTGAAAGTCTGATGCGACTGTATTTGCCCGTATGGGGTAATATTTTCTCCCACACCCCAATTCCGTCTAAAATTCTCCCAGACATTATTGAGAGTGCGTAGGCTCTTTTTCGTGCTGCTGCTACTTCTGGGGGGTTTGCTTCGATGATGATTATCCGCAAGCCAGAATCTTTTAATGCTGCAGCCAGGGTTACTCCTGTTATGCCTCCACCAACAATTACAACATCGCACTCGAGGTCTATTTTACTTGCGGCGGTAGTGTTATTTTTCTGTGCCAGTGCCATTTTTTAGCTTTTCTTAATATTAGGAAACAAAAATTCATTATTCCTAATTTTTACGCAAAATTCCTGGCAGAATCAAGCCACAGATACCGAACTCTAGATTAAATATATTATTGACCGAATTCGATTCTAGCTCGTTCGACAATTTCAACAGTTATTTCGCTTAAATTAGCTTGTCGTGCGAATTGTTCGATTTTTTGACGGGCTTGAGGACGAACGAAAAAAGGAATATCTTTCAATTTTGCTTTGGCTTGAGGTGTCCATCGCAGAGTATCGTTCAAATCAAAATACTGCATCTTATCTACACGTTCGTTTATTTCTTTTTATCTTACAAATTTTTTGTCTTTTCGATCGCCGGCAAATATTAAGATATTTATCGTTTACAAATAGAAAAGATCTTTTCTTGTTAAATAAAATTTAAGTAACAACAAAAATTAAACTTGGCAGCCTGTGGTGTTGTTACTTGAAAACGCTCCTTTATTATCTATATTTATTTAAACTATTTTAATCATTTCGGTATATTCCATTAAAAATTCATCATCAGTTAACTTTTCTCTGGTTTGTTCGGGAGTCCAAAGCAGTTCGAACTTCATTAAATAATCTTCTGGCATCGCGGCGATTTGTTCTAGAGCAGCTTTTAATTCTTCAGCAGTATTTATTTTTTTAAATAAAGGGCGATCGTCTGCCGTTCCGAGAATCAAAGTAACTACTATATAACCATAAGATTTATCTTCAAAATTTACTTCACTATTAAAATCTTTTGTAACTTCCGAACTAAATTTACTTCTAGCAGCAATAGAGATCTTCTCAAAATTTGATTCTGCTGCGTCAATATCGATCGATTCTGAACTGGATAAAACATAACTCCAATCCTCTGAATTTCGCAGCAAAATTAAAACAGCTTCTTGTAAAAACTGAAAAAGTCCTGTTTCCGAATCAGTATCGGCATTAGCAGTCAATTCCGCTAAATTTATTTGCAAATCTGATTTATCAGTTAAAAAAGCTACTTCTAATTTAGTAATTGTGACGCGATCGTTGTCTCTTTCTCTTTGGGTTTTATTCTTTTGAGAATTGACAACCAAACCACCCACCATAAAAGTACCAGAAATTAAAGCAAGAAGAGGAGATAAGAAAAATAGTAAGAGTATAAAAAAGAAAACTCCTATTACTAGCCAAGCACCCCTGCCAATACCCGTAGTAGAATTAGTAGTTGAAGGAGTATAATTTCTGTTGTAGTCATTTCTATTGCGATCGCCCGAAAATTGAGGATTGTTTTGACGAGATCCAGAAGGAGTAGATTTCTTTTTAAAAGAACCACCTCTTTTGCGACTGCCGCTTTTTTTTGCTAAAACAGCTTTTTCTGCAATTACTATTTTGCCCTTTTCAAAACTGGTTTGGGATTTTTGCCAATCTAAAGGACTTAAAAAGGTTAAAAAAACAGTCGCAGCTAAAAATAATTTCTTGAATTTAAATTGACTTGTCATCTGCTCGAAGATATAAATAAGATTTCTTTTCTTAAATTTCCCTAAAAGATCTATCTAAATAACAAATGCGATCTGATTTAATTATTTTTACAGATCCGTTGGAAAATATTGAAAATCTAATTAAAGATATTCTTATATTTACCTAAAGCAATCCCAACAATAGCTGAAGGAGCAGATAAGATTGAAAATGATACGATCTCAATTTAAAATAAATAATATCTAATGTTGCAAGTCGCTCCGATAAACGTAGAAAAAAATATCCAATCGTCCGTAAAAATAGCAACTCTCGACGTAACCGGGATGAAATGCGCCGGATGTGTGAAAGCAGTAGAAAGACAATTAACCCAAAATGATGGTGTAGTTTCTGCTTGCGTAAATTTAATTACAGAAGTAGCAGTAGTTAAATATAAAGAAGGAACGATCGAACCAGAAAATATTGCCAAAAAATTAACTTCGACGGGATTTCCTAGTAAAATACGTATCTCAGATAACTCTCATAAAGCAGGGAAACTTTCAGCAGCCGAACGGAGAAAAAAAGAAAATCAAGAGCAATTACAAAAGTTAATAACCGCAGCAATATTACTAATATTTTCAGCGATCGGACATATCGACCACATCGGCGGCCCTAGCATACCAGTATTGAGTAATATTTGGTTTCACGCTGGTTTGGCAACTGTAGCCCTGATATTTCCAGCTCGATCGATAATAATAGATGGGGTGCGATCGCTGCGGCATTTAATGCCCAATATGAATACATTAGTAGGGTTGGGAACTATTAGTGCCTATCTAGCCAGTTTGGTAGCTCTATTATTCCCTCAGTTGGGATGGGAATGCTTTTTTGACGAACCAGTAATGTTATTGGGATTTGTTATTTTAGGCCGTACCCTAGAAGGAAGAGCCAGAAGTAGAGCCACAAAAGCATTAGAATCTTTAATCGCCTTAAAACCCCAAACAGCCCGGTTGATCGGACAACCCAGCATCGATCAAGAAAGCGGCATCGAAATACCCTTAGAACAAGTTAGAGTCGGAGAATGGGTTAAAGTATTGCCCGGCGAAAAAATCCCCGTAGACGGTAAAATAGTAGATGGAATTACTGCAGTAGACGAATCGAGCATAACTGGAGAATCCCTACCCGTTGCCAAAGAAATCGGCAATATAGTTACTGCCGGGACGATAAATAAATCGGGGGCGATCGCAGTATTAGTAACTCGCACCGGACAAGATACTACCCTAGCTAAAATTATCGCCTCAGTAGAAGACGCACAAACCCACAAAGCCCCAGTTCAACAACTAGCCGATACCGTAGCCGGATATTTTGCTTACGGAGTGATGAGCGTCGCTAGCATTACATTTCTATTTTGGTACTTTATTGGTACGAAGATCTGGCCCGAAGTACTAACCACAATAACAACCCATAGCAGCCATCAGGCCATGGAAATAGCAGCCACATCGCCACTGTTATTGAGTTTAAAACTAGCGATCGCCGTCCTAGTAATTGCTTGTCCCTGCGCCCTCGGTTTGGCAACTCCTACAGCTATTTTAGTCGGTACTAGCATCGGTGCAGAAAGAGGTTTATCGATCCGCGGTGGAGATATTCTCGAAACCATTCACAAACTAGATACGATCGTATTCGATAAAACCGGAACTTTAACATCAGGTAAGCCAAAAGTTACCGACTGCATCCCTTGTCAAGATTTAGATACCGATAATTTACTGGCAATAGCCGCAGCAGTAGAAAGCGGTACAAACCATCCTCTGGCCGAAGCGATCGTCAGCGCAGCCAAACAAAAAAATCTCACCCTACCAACAACAACTAACTTTCATACCGAACCCGGATTGGGAGTATCGGCTATAGTAGCAGGAAAACAAGTAAGTTTGGGTAATGCCGAATGGATGAGCGATCGCGGCATTATTATCGACCCAGAAATTACCAAAACCGCCGAGTCTCTAGCTGAAGCAGGCAAAACCATCGTTTATATCGCTCGAGAAAGCCAATTAATCGGTTCGATCGCCCTACAAGATATTTTACGCCCCGACGCGATCGAAACCGTAAAAACCTTACAAGAAATGGGCTTAGAAGTCGTATTGTTAAGCGGCGATCGAGCAACAGTAGCCCGAGCGATCGCAAAGCAGTTGGGAATCTCTCAATATTTTGCCGCAGTCAAACCCGAGGGTAAAGCAACTATAATTCAATCTCTACAAGAAAACGATCGCATTGTCGCTATGGTAGGCGATGGTATCAACGACGCGCCAGCCCTAGCCAGAGCCGATATCGGTATTTCCCTCCATCACAGCACGGATGTAGCTAGAGAAACTGCCGGAATTGTCTTAATGAGAGAAAAATTAATCGATGTAGTCGAATCAATTAAGTTAAGTCAAGCCACTTTCAACAAAATTCGTCAAAACCTACTCTGGGCTTTAGGGTACAATACAATCGCCATTCCAGTTGCTGCTGGTGTATTACTTCCTGGTTTCGGTATTTTACTCTCTCCCGTCGTTGCTGCTGCTTTAATGGCATCTAGTTCGGTTATCGTCGTGACCAATTCTTTATTGTTGCGCCGCCAATTCAAGCGATCCACCTAAAAGTAATTAGCTATATTAAAATATACAAACTATCGCCCTCCCTAAAATAGCAACCAAAATAGATCCGAGATTGCTCCGGTTTTAATATTAAAAAATTAAAAGGAGAGGGCGAAACTAACTAGTTATACTGTAGGGAAATAGCTAATTACAATAGAAAACACAACAATAAAGGAACTTTGACCGCTCGATAAAAATCATGCTAATGGCAGCTAAATCCGCAAAACCACTAATCGATCGTTATCTAATCATCAATGACGATAAAGGAAGACAGGAGGTAATCTTAACAAATCCTAATTATTCTATCGGTAGAGATAAAAAATGCGATATAATCGTCCATTCTCAATTTGTTTCTCGTCGTCACGCCACTTTACTGAAGATAACCAAAGCTGACGGTAGCGACGGCTATCGGATCGTCGATGGCGACATTTACGGTAAAGCTAGTTCCAACGGGCTATTAGTTAACGGACAAAAAGTATCCGTTTGGGATCTAGATGATGGAGATAAAATATTTTTTGGTTCGCAAGCATATGCTATTTACGATCGCCGCAGCTACGATCGCTTTCCAACAGTCATTCCCGACGATCCTTTCGATATTACTTTGATCGATCCTTCGATGATTGTTAATGAAATTGAAGAATCAAAAGGATAAGATTTTCCTGGCAGTATTTGTCCGCAAAAACTCTCAAGTCTGATGAACTTTTTCGCACCAATTATCGGGCAAACCAAAGCGATCGAACTTTTATCTTCTGCATTCGCAAATAAACGCCTAGCACCGGCCTATTTATTCGCCGGAGCGCAAGGAATTGGAAGAGCTTTAACTGCTAGATGTTTTAGCGAAATGGTGCTGTCTCAAAATATACCATCTTCGGAGATTCCTTCGATCCAAAAAAAAATTTTGACTGGCAATCATCCCGATTTATTATGGGTAATGCCGAGCTATTTAGAGCGCGGACAAATTATTTCGATTCGAGAAGCTAGAGCCAAGCAACTCAAACGTCAAGCAGCCCCACAAGTGCGAATCGAACAAATTAGAGGAATTACCGAGTTTCTCTCTCGATCGCCTTTAGAAGCCTCTCGCAAATTGGTCGCGATCGAAGCAGCACATTTAATGAGCGAGTCTGCTGCTAATGCTCTACTCAAAACCCTCGAAGAACCAGGTAAGGCTACTATTATTTTAATCGCTCCTGCGCGCTCTTTACTACCAACTATTATTTCTCGCTGCCAACAAATACCTTTTTTGCCCCTTTCTCGATCGGATCTAGAATTAGTTTTACAGCAAAAAGGTTACTCGGAAATTTTACAACATCCTGAAATACTGAGGCTCGCCAACGGCAGCCCTGGTATGGCGATCGAATCTTTTGCAACCCTAGAAACAATTTCAACTCAATTAATCGATAGCTTAAAACAACTTCCCAAAACTGCTTTAGAAGCAATAAAATTAGCAGGGCAAATAAACCGAGAATTAGAAATTCAAACTCAATTATGGTTAATAGATTATTTGCAATATTATTATTGGCATCATTATTTAGGGGCAAATTTAGTCAAACAATTAGAAAAAACTCGCCAATATTTACTGGCTTACGTCCAACCTCGTTTAGTCTGGGAAACAACATTATTATCTTTTTGTTGAAATAAATAAAATAATTTAAATGATAAAAATAAAAAAAATTAAATTAGTCCTAATCGGTTTAATAACAATTGCCGCAATAATATGTTTGAATTCTACCCGATCGGCAGCTCAAAGCCAAACCATAAATTTAGCCCGATCGACTTGGGAAACCGGATGGTTTCAAACAGAAGTAGTCAAACAATTATTAGAAAAATTAGACTATCAAATAGCTCGACCCCAAACTAAAGAAAATTTAGACTTTTATCTTGAAGCTGCTAACGGAAAAACCGACTTGTGGGTTAACGGTAGGTTTCCCCTGCACCAACAATATTTAGAATTAGAAGGAGTAAAAGGAAAGATAGAAACAGTCGGCGATCTGGTTAAAGGTAGGGTAATACAAGGATATTTAATCGATAAAAAAACTGCCGATCGATTTAAAATTACTAATATTGCAGATCTTAAAAATCCAGAAATAGCCAAACAATTCGATCGCAATAATAACGGGAAAGCAGACTTAATAGGTTGCGAAGCAGAATGGGCTTGTGCCGATGCGATCGACTATCAAATTGAAAAATACCAATTGCAAGATACTGTAGAACAGATTAAAACTGACTACAATACAGGAATAAAAGCAACAATTTCCGATTATCGGCAAGGCAAGCCGATATTATTTTATGCTAGCACTCCAAACGGGACGATCGAGACCTTAGAACCAGGAAAAGATTTAATTTGGCTAGAAGTACCCTTTCCGGCATTAAACAATGGGCAAAAAGGAAATAAAACAATTAGCATAGCGAAACTACCAGGATGCCAAAACGATCCTTGTCAAATCGGATTTCCACCTAACGATATTAAAGCAGTCGCCAACAAAAAATTTCTCGAAAACCATCCAGACGTAGAAAAATTATTAGAATTAATTGAAATTTCCTTAGAAGATATTAATCGAGCCAACGCTAAATTTTTTGCAGGAGAAGATAGCGAAGCAGATCTCAAACGTAGCGCGACAGAATGGATCGAAAACAACAGCGATCGAGTCAATTTGTGGCTAAAAATAGCTCGAAACGAACGGATAATTAAAACTAGTTTAGAAGAGAGAGCGACAACTCAAGTTATCAACAATGAAGACGCACCAACCTTAAGAGTGGTGACCAAGATATTCGAACCTTTTGTAATCTATGAAAACGATGAATATCAAGGGTTTAGTATCGATATTTGGAAACAATTAGCCGCAGAAATGGGCATAAACTACGAAATTTATAGCGTAAATTCAATTGCCAAACTCTTAGAGGAAGTGCGTCTAAATCAGGCAGATATAGGCACGGCCGGAATTACCATTACCGCACAAAGAGAAGAAACACTCGATTTTTCTCACCCTTTTTACGAAACCGGATTGCAAATTATGGTTGCCAACCAAAGCGGATCGATGTTAGAGACGATCGGATCTAGCATTCGCTCGATTCTAACCTCTGTAGAACTATATTATGGTTTGGGGGTATTTCTTTTAATTTTAGCCGCAGTAGCCCATGCAATTTGGTGGTTCGAGCGCGATCGCAATCCTGAATTTCCCCAAGGCTATCTAGAAGGTATTTGGGAATCGCTCTGGTGGGTGGCTGTAACTCTGACTACCGTAGGTTATGGCGACAAAACACCTAAAAGCCGTAAAGGTCGTTTGGTGGGCTTATTTTGGATGTTTGCCGGCTATTTTGTCTTCGCTTATTTTACTGCAACTATTACTACTACTTTCGCCGTCGATCGCATCGAAGGGAGAATTAACGGTTTGCAAGACTTAGATCGAGTAAAAGTAGGAACTGTCGTAGAAAGTGCCGCACAAGAATTTTTAGAGCAAGAAAATATTTATCCAATGCGATACGATTCTCTCGAAGAAACCTATTTAGCTCTACAAGAAGGTAAAATAGGCGCGATCGTCTACGATGCTGGCGCGCTAAAATACTATTCTACCCACGAAGGTCGGGGATTGGTTCGATTGGTAGGTACGATTTTTAAAAAACAATATTACGGTATTGCATTACCAGAAGATAGTCCCGATCGCGATAAACTAAATGTTGCTCTTTTAAAAATTCAAGAAGATGGTAATTACGATCGAATTTATCAAAAATGGTTTGGAAAATAAAATCATTTATTAAAACTTTATTTAGGATCGGTTTTCTGTATTGAATAATATCTCGCAAGTATCTTATCATACACATTAGTTATGCGATCGTAATCACACGTATAAAGTAGTTTCAATTCTGAAAAAGATGCTCCTACCAATGGAAATTAAAGCAAATGAAGCAACAATCAAAGGATTGCGCGTAACTGTAGTTGATGATAATGCTGATTGTCGAGATGTAGTTAAATTATATTTAAAGCAACTTCAAGCGGAAGTAAACCCAGTAGATAGTGCAAAAGATGCTTTAAAAACTTTAAAAACCTTCCGGCCCCAGGTAATTATCAGCGACTTATTCATGCCAGAACGAGATGGTTACTGGTTGATCGCACAATTGAGAACAAGCTCTTTACCTTACGTCCCCGCGATCGCTCTCACCGTTGCAGCCAAAGAAGAAGATCGAGATCTGCTAATTCTTTCAGGTTATGACGGTTATCTAGCAAAACCTTTCTTATTTGAAGATTTAAGTCGGTTAATAACTATATTATTGAAAGGCAATAAAAACTAATTCAGGTTTTAGAAAAAATTATATCTAGAATTTAATTCTTTATTTTTTCCGCCAGTTTTAATATAGATTTAATCAGATCTTCGGCGGCGATCGGCTTTGCTAAATGTAAATCGAAGCCAACCTGTTGCGATTTTTGGCGATCTTCTTCTTTTACTGCCACAGTAGAGGAGATTCCCGCTTAGTGGTACGAGGTTATAAAAGGGGTAATTCTACGGTAAAAGTAGCTCCTTTGCCGATTCCATCGCTATATGCTCTGACGTTACCACCATGAAGATCTAACAAATTACTGACTATTGCCAAACCTAATCCCAGACCACCATATTTACGAGTTGAAGACTGGCTTTCTCCCTGACGAAAGCGATCGAAAATATAGGGTAAAACCGATCGATCTATTCCCCGGCCGGTATCTGCGATCGTAACTTTTACCTTATCGGCTTCGATGTAGCAATTTAGGCTAATTTTACCGTTAACAGGTGTAAATTTAACGGCATTAATTAATATATTCCAAAAAACCTGCTTGAGTCGGTCGCGATCTGCTTTTAATAAAATGTTTTCAGAATCGAGTCGATCGTCAATTTGAATCTTTTTCGCTTTAGCAGCCGGCCGGATCGTATCTACAGATTCCAAGATCGTATCTTGAATAATGACTGGCTCTAGCTTTAACTTCATAGTACCGCGAATTATCGAAGACATATCTAAAAGATCCTCGATCAGTTGATTTTGAGCGTGAGCGTTGCGTTCGATTACTTCTAAAGCTTGATTTGTCTCGGACTCAGTTAATTTTCCGGTACGCAAAAGTGAAATCCAGCCAATAATTGCCGCGAGGGGGGTTCTTAGTTCGTGGGAAAGAGTTGCTAAAAACTCATCTTTAAGGTAATTTAACCTTTCTGCTTCTTCTTTAGCTTGACGTTCTCGGTTTAATAATTCGACCTTTTCTTGTTCGGCTTGTTTTTTAGCGGTAATATCTACGATCGCCCCTTCAATGCAAACTAAATTGCGATCTCCATTTAAAATCGCGATCGCGTTATGACGTACCCAGATCGACTTACCATCATGACGATCGATTTGGCTTTCAAATTCTGCAATTGGTTCGTTACAATTTAGCTGCTGCTGCCATTTCAAATAAGATTCTGGTTCGATATGAAAATCGACAATATTTTTACCTAACAACTCTTGTTTGTTCTCATAAGCGAAAATTTTTACTAAACTCGAGTTAGCTTGCAAAATTTCTCCTTGGGGACTGAGACGATAAAGTCCTAAAGGTACTCGTTCGAAAAAGCGATCGTAAGTTGCTTTAATTTCTTTTAATGCTTTTTGCTGTTGCGATCGCACCCATGCCGATCTTACTGCTGCTGCTAAACGAACGTAATGCTTGGGAGTTTTAATTACGTAATCGTCGAGTCCTCGTTTCATTGCTGCTACGGCAATTTCTTCGCTACCAGTCCCGGTAAACATAACAACAGGACATTCTGTTTTTTGTTGTTTGACGCGCCTTAAAATTTCTAATCCGGTCGTCCAACGCAATTGATAGTCGGTAATGACAAGATTAAATTTATTTTCTCGTAACGACTCAGAAAAAACAGCTTCGTCAATAATTTCCCAATATTCGAGCCGAGCAAATGTTTTTTTTAACTCTCGCAAAGCCAGAGCGCGATCGCTCGGATTATCGTCTACAATTAAAATCTTCGGAGCGACCATTTTTAAAAAATTAAATATTTAAACTTTCTGGTATTCTATTTGCTCTAAACCAATAAGCATCAATTAATTCAATTAAACTCACAAAATCTTCAAATCTAACTGGTTTTACTAAATAAGAATTCACGCCCAAATCGTAGGCCCGCTCTAGATCTGAATTTTCTGCAGAAGAAGTTAAAACAACTACCAATAAGCGTTTTAATTTTGGATTTTGACGAATCCATTCTAATACTTCCAATCCCGATCGACGGGGAAGCTTTAAATCTAATAATACTAGTAAAGGAACGGGATAGGTTTCTAGATTTGTATATTTTTCTTCCCTGTTTAAATAAGCGATCGCCTCTTCGCCATCGCATACTAAAGACATTGGTGGTTGTATATCTGCTTTGCGAAAAGCTCTTTTAATCAGAAGTACGTCGTTGTAGTTGTCTTCGACCAGTAAAATAGGTATATATTTATCTTTGTTCATTAGAAGTAAATGAATATATTAAAATGATACTGAATTATCAACTAACTTTCTAGATATATTTAGATATTTAATTGTGTTTTTAGCATTTTCATTTTCGAGCTAATTATATTTTTAGATTATTATCGTTGGTTTTCGATCCAAAAGCAACTACCGTGACCCCGATTAGATTCTAAACCGAATTTACCGCCGAGACGCTCCATTCCTTTTTTAACTATTGCCAAACCGATACCAGTTCCGGGATAGCTTTCGCTGCCGTGCAAACGTTCGAAGACTTTAAAAATGCGTTGTTGGTATTGTGGTGCGATACCAATACCGTTATCTAATATATAAAGACGCACGCTATTTCCTTTACTTTCGCTCCAAATTTCAATTGAGGGTTTCACATCAGCAGGAACGAACTTAATGGCATTAGAGAGCAAATTAAAGACTATTTGAATTAGTATAGTTTGATTGCCTAGCATATATAATAATGGTTGGCGAACGCTAATTTTTGCCCCAGACTCGGCAATTTCTGGTTTTAGTTGCTCGATTGCTGCTGAAACTATTGGCTCGAGAGCGATCGATCCGATCTGTATTTCGCTGCGAGAAAGACGAGAATAGGATAGTAAATCTTCAATTAGGGTTTCCATCTGTTGAGAACAGGAAATCAAACGCCTAGTATATTCTTGTCCGAGATCGTCTAAATTTACGCCATAATCTTCTTGCAATGCCGTAGCAAAGCCTTGTATTCCTCGCAAAGGTGCTTTTAAATCGTGGGAGATAGAATAGGTAAAGGCTTTTAATTCTTGATTGATATCTTCGAGTTCTGCGGTACGTTGGGCTACTTTATTTTCCAATTCTAGGGCATAGGTTTGATTTTTTTGCGCTAAATTAGCTTGGACGATCGCGATCGTTATCTGGGTGCATACTTCACTAATTATCTCTAATTCTTGAGGGGAAATCGGTTCTTTATTTTCTATCCATACTTTTAAAATTCCGAGCAATTTACCCTCAGTTTTTAAAGGAAAACCGATAAAACAGTTCAATCTTTCTTCTTGAAAAGCAGGAATTGCTTGAGATAATTGCGGATATTGACTCAAACAAGAAGTCATAGCAAGATTTGTATTGCGATCGAATTTTTCAAATTTTTCGATTATATTTTTCCAAAGCTGCAAACTAACTTCAAATTCATTAATTGCCGGTCGTTCGCATTTAGTTGTAGTTATAATAATGGTTGCTTTTTCTTTTTCTCTGTCGAAAGTAACCATTGAAATCTGCTGCGAGTCGATTAATTTTTGAATGTTATTGACGGCAATTTGAGCTATATTTGCTGGTTTTTGAGCTTCTAAAATAGCTCTATCTATTTGATGTAAATTTGAGAGGCGTTGAATCGATTTTTTTAAAGATATTTCTAATTGCTTGCGATCGCTAATATCTTCGATGACGCTAATAAAGTAATCTGGTTCTCGGTTCTTTTTTCTAACTAAAGATAATATCAAATAAATCCAAACTAAAGAACCATCTTTGCGAACGTAGCGTTTTTCCATCGAGTAGCTTTCGATTTCACCAGCTAACATTTGACTGATGTATTGTCGATCTTCTTTTATATCTTCGCTATAGGTAAGATCTTGAAAATTTGTTTCTAATAGCTCTGCTCTGCTGTAACCGACAATTTTACATAGTTTTTGATTGACTTTGAGCCACTTCCCATCTGGGGCTAAATGAGCTATTCCTACTGCTGCTCGCTCGAATGTTTTGTCAAATTTATCTTCACTTCGTTCGAGTGCTTTTTGCGTTAACTTAGTTTCTGTGATATCTTTAGCAATGGAAATAACTAAACGTCTACCATCTAACAATTTTCCTAGAGGTGCAGAACTAAAATCCCACGTTCTAATTTCTTTATTAGCAGTAAGAATTTTAAATTCGCCTTCGTCTACTCTGCCTTTTAAGCGATACAAGCGATCTATACCTGCTCTAATTTTTTTTTGTTGTTTGCCATAAGCTTTTTCAGTCCAATCGGTAATAGTAGGAATTTCTGATTGACTGTAACCGGTTAATTCCGTCCAAACTTGATTGATTTGCAGAATTTCACCGTCTTCAGCGTGTACCATAATCGGTACTGGTGCTTTAGCAAAAGCTTTATAAAGGAGTTTTTCTGAGGTATTTACTACGCATAATTCTTGAGTGAAGAAAGTATCGGTTTGTTCTTTTTTTTCTTGTCTGGCTTGTTTTAAGGCGATCGCCTGCTCGATCGTTTTAATGCTCAGAAATAACACCAATAATAATAACAGGCAGATTGTGGCGATCGTAATTTTCATTTAAAGCCTTCCACAAGCTGCGATCGAGCCTAAATTTATTCTATATTTCCGTCTCTGGCTCGCAGTAAGTAAGTCGCTCATAATGTTTTTTATCATACATTTTTATTAATTTGAAGATTAAAAATTAGCCTCGGAGCATTAATCCAAAACCGATTTTTTTTATTTAATTAAACAAGATTTACGCGAGCCGAAAAAAATTTTATTAAAACCGATTTTAATCTAACACATATTTTTAATAATTTATCAATAATTATTTAGTGGCAGAAATTAAGCCAAAACGAACCAAACCGCGACGATAACCGTTACTCATCAAATTCAAAGAGGCTGCTGCTTCGATGGTTTTCCAACCCGATCGAACTAGACCGATAATTGCTTTAGCATTGAAAGCTGATTCTATTACTATATTCCAAAATGGTGCGACGGCGATCGACCAATCATCAGAACTAATGTTCTTAAAACCGATTTCAGTGACGATATTTTCGTATTCTGGCAGGGATATAACGTAAGGTAGGCAATAGACTCGATAAATTTCTTTTAAATGTCTAATTTCGTCTGCTGTGAGTTCTCCAGCCAATGAATTTGTGGGACGATGACACCAGGTTGCTAGAATCAATTTGCCTTTTGGTTTGAGGACGCGATAGCATTCTTGTAAAAATTGTTTTTTATCAGGCATGTGTTCGCCGCTTTCTAAAGACCAAACCAGATCGAAACTATTATCCTCAAATGGGATATCGAGAGCGTTGGCTACTTGAAATTCAACTTGCTCTGACAATCGGGCCGACTCTGCTCTTTGGGTTGCTCTAGCTGCTTGTACGGGGGATAAAGTAATACCTTTTGCGGTAGCGTTATATTTTTCTGCTAAATATAAAGTACTTCCGCCAATACCACAACCAACATCGATTATATTATTTACTTTTTCTACTTCGGCCCAAATTAACAATTCTTCAATTAAATCGATCTGAGCTTGACGGCGATCGAGTTGGTATTTTCCGGCTTTTCCGTAGTAACCATGGTGCATATGTTCGCCCCAAATATCTTCCCACAGTTTGCTGGAATCGTCGTAAAATTGTTTAATTTCCTGATACAGATTTGAACTCAAAGTATTTTCTCGATTTTACTAATTGGCAATTTAAATTATATATATTTTTTTTGCCAAAAGTCATGCTGAAGTAGCAAGCAGTCGAGAGTATTTTAATTTGCTACTTGCTACTGGCAAAACGAGGATTAATTATTGCGCGTTAGTTAATTTAAAAAAACTAATTTCTCGTTTCGATCGCGTTGTTGGTTTTGATATTAATAAAGGGTAAAGTTCCGCTTCCGGTCATTACTTCGGGGAATTGTCCGTCCCATTTTTCGATCGCTTGTTTTTGTAATAATTCTGGGGTTAAAGTTTCTCTGACTAATTTTTGTGCTTCTGCTTGACCTCTAGCGCGGTTAACGGCAATTTCTGCTTCTCTTTTAGCCCTTTCTGCTTGAAATATAGCTTGTTTGGCTTCTTGTTCGGCGATTTGTTTGGCTTCGATCGCTTTAGCAAATTCGGGAGAAAAGGAGAAATCAATCAAAGAAACGTTATCTACAGCAATACCATAAGGGGACAAACGTTCTTGAAGACCTTTATCAATTTCATTTTTTAAATCGTTTCTTTGGGTAATAATTTGTTCTGCTGTTTTTTTTGCGGTTGCTGCTTTGAGAACTTCCGAAACTGCGGGATTAATAATACTAGTAACGATCCTTTCTACTTCACCTACTTGTTGATAAATATTATTTACTCGCTCGGCTTCGATGCGCCAATTTAGAGCTACTTCAGTGGTAACGGTTTGTAAATCTTTAGAAGCAGCATTATCTTTAAAACTATTTTTTTGTACGCGAATGCTTATTCTTTTGACGGTATTAACTCCGGGTATAATTGGATGGAGTCCTTCATTTAACACTCGATCTTGAACTTGTCCAAATCGCATAACTACGCCTCTTTCTCCTGCGTTAACTATCACAAAAGGGCGAAACATAGAAGCGAAAATTAATAAAAAGAAACCTCCAGCAATATAGTAAGGTAACTTAGGAGAAACTGGGCCACCTGGCATTCTTGACATTATATTAAACTTTTTTTGATTTACTCTTTATCTATTTTGCCAGAAGAATTACGACTTTAAGATATAGGAAGGAAGGGTAGCGAATAATTTAAGAATCTGTTTAGAACTTTTTGATTAGTTTTTGGGAGGCAGATAATAAGGATTTTATTAAATATTTTTAATTTACTTTTTAAGCTATGCTACCGCGTTTGCGAGCTTCTTTATAAGAAACTCCGAC
>CAYWIH010000098.1:18782-19921 GCA_964458305.1 uncultured bacterium
TTTGTTGTTCGAGGAGAGCAAAAAAACGGGCCCGATCGCCCCCTCTAACTACGGCTTGGTTGTGTGCTTCTGCTAAAGTTACGGGATAACCATAACCTTTATATACTTGGGATAACATGATAGCGCAGGAGCGATCGAACAATTCTTTATCTTTTGCTACCCAAGCGGGTACTTCTATTCTGGCTATTTCAGTGCCAACATTAACGTAACAAAAATAAACTCTTTGCGATTCATCATATAGTTTGAGAATGTTTAAATTGCTTTCCCACAAAGCACTTCTTTGTCCGGGTTTTAAGATCGTGCCCCAGATGGTAGTATCTCTTAGGGGATCGATTATTTGACAGGGCGGTTTTTCTTGAAAGGAATCTCTTAAATGGCCGCAGTTAACGGTACAATTAGGATATTTGTGAGGGCAAGCGGCTAATCTTAAAAAATCGATCGATTCTATGCTTCTAGAAACGCTTAAATAACCCATGAAAGGTATTTTTAATGCTTCTAGTTGCTGCTGTGCGTTCATTATCGGGGGTAAGATGCAATCTTTGGCTTCGGGTGGTAAATTATCTAAGAACCAGTAGATTAAAGATCCGTCTACCATCGCTAAGTTAGGTATATTGTAGTGCGCGCCAGGAGGTTTGACCCAACGACAAGCCATTTCCGCTAATATTTCTATTTCGGCAACTGTACGGCGATAACCCATCCATTCTTCGGTTTTGATACCCCATTGTCTCGAAGCATAAAGATCTTCTGCTTTATAATAAACTTCGGGAATGCTATCTAAAAGAGGATGCAAACTTTGTCCGTAATGGAGCATTATCCTGCCGATATTAATTAAATAACAGTAGGCTATTTCGTGGTGGGATGGGGATATTTGCGATCCGTCGGTGGCAAAAACGCTGTGACTTTCTGGCGCAACATCGAGATCGATCGCGGTGTCTAGAGGTTCGATCGGTTTGGCTGCTGCAAATATTAGTCGATCGCGCCATTCTTCGAGATCTTCGGTTAATTTGTCTTGTTTTTCTTTAGCTTCTTCTAAGAGTTTTTGGGCTTTTTCTAAACGCAAACGGGAGGCGATCGCTTCTTGGTTGAGATGCTGGCCGATACCGGGGATTTTTTTTGCTAGTTTGTTTAAGTCAAGCATT
>CAYWIH010000099.1:0-19191 GCA_964458305.1 uncultured bacterium
GCATCTGCTGCAGCTTCTGCTCCACAGTTCGCTGCACGTTGTTCGGCAGTCACCTCGGTCGCTGGAATCCTAATAGCGATGGGGGCGATGTTTGGGATTATTTCGCTATGGACGGATCTTTACCAGATAAAGAAGATGAAACTCCAGCAGGCCCGGGGGAACAAATAGCCGCAGCAATGGCAATTCGTTTTACAGTTCGTCCGGGCAAAACTCGCAAAATTCCCTTTATTATTAGTTGGGATTTTCCTATTACTGAATTTGCTGAAGATATTAAATATTTTCGTCGTTATACTGACTTTTTCGGTCGCAACGGAAAAAATGCTTGGTCTGTGGTTCGCACTGCTTTAAAAAATGTCGATACTTGGCAAGAAAAGATCCAACAATGGCAAAATCCTATTCTAGATCGATCGGATCTTTCTGCTAATTTCAAAATGGCTCTGTTTAACGAGTTATATTTACTCGCCGATGGGGGTAGTCTTTGGACTGCTGCTACGGAAAACGATCCGGTGGGGCAATTTGGCGTTTTAGAATGTTTAGATTATCGTTGGTATGAAAGTTTGGACGTTCGTTTGTACGGATCTTTTGCTTTAGCCATGCTTTGGCCGCGGTTAGATAAGGCAGTTTTAGAAGCATTTGCCAGGGCTATTCCGACTGCAGATAATACCCCCAGGATAATCGGTTACAACCAGGCTAGCGCGATTAGAAAGGCATTTGGGGCAACTCCTCACGATCTCGGCGCGCCAAACGAACATCCCTGGGAAAAAACTAATTACACCAGCTATCAAGATTGTAATTTGTGGAAAGATCTTTCGAGCGATTTTGTTTTACAAGTATATCGAGATTTTGTTTTTAGCGGCTCTAAAGATACGGATTTTTTATGGGAATGTTGGGAGTCGATCGCGCAAACTTTGGCCTATTTAAAACATTTCGATCGCGATAACGATTCTATTCCAGAAAATGGCGGCGCGCCAGATCAAACTTTCGACGACTGGGAATTAAAAGGTATTAGTGCTTATTGCGGTGCTTTGTGGATCGCTGCTTTAGAAGCTGCGATTAAAATCGGCGAAATATTAATCGATAATCCTCCTAAAAATCCCAGTTTAGAAGCAAAAAACGATCCAGATGCGATCGAACAAAATATATCTACTTACAAATCTTATTTAGAACAAGCCCGTCCTTTATATCAAGCCACACTTTGGAATGGCGAATATTATCGTCTCGATAGTGAAAGTAATTCCGATGTTGTTATGGCAGATCAGTTATGCGGTCAATTTTATACTCAGTTATTAAATTTACCCGATGTGGTCGATCGCCCTTGTGTTTCTTCTACTTTAAAAAAAATCTACGATGCTTGTTTTTTGAAATTTCATAATGGTAAATATGGGGCAGCAAATGGAGTAAACCCGGACGGCTCTCCCGAAAAACCAGACGCAACTCATCCTCTAGAAGTTTGGACGGGAATTAATTTTGGTTTGGCTGCTTTTATGTTACAAACGGGCATGAAAGATGAAGCTTTTAAAATGACTGAAGCAGTAATTAAACAAATATATGAAAATGGTTTGCAGTTTAGAACTCCTGAAGCAATAACTACTGACGGTCAATTTCGAGCCTCTCATTATTTAAGAGCTATGGCTATTTGGAGTATTTATTATGTTTTAATCGATCGCAATTTATCGAACCCTTGAGAATATTGAATTAGCAAGTTCGAGCGAACGTTTGTGTTTAATTATTTTCGATCTAAAATAATTAACAATGGATGGATTTAATTAAATTGCAATTGGCATATATACATCTCTAATTACAAAAATAAAAATCGCCAATTGGAGACAAATTATAATACTGAATTGTGTTTACAATCCAATTGAAAAACTTCCATATAGAATAATTTTATCTGGTTGCAATTTAATTGAATGGTCTATTTAAAATCCTGAATCAGTCAAGGATATAGAAGCGAATCTAATCGATTTTAGAGTTGAAAAATCTGCAAAAAAAGAGAAAATAACAGCAATTTTCTATACAGATATTTTTGAATTGATAATAGATTATTCTAATATTAAAGGCGAAAAAGAATAGTAAAAAATAGTATATTAGGTTTTTAAAAATGGGAATATATTCAGAACTAGATCGCCTAGATTTAATAAGTTTAATCGATTATTGGCAGAATGTAGAACCGTTAGAAGATCGAGAATATGCCGCATCTTATTACTCTGAATTAGCTTTTTTAATAGTCGATCGCGGTGAAGCTGGTCGTTTATTTTTAAGGGAACAAATAAATAATTCAAACAACGAACAATTAGGAGCTATTCTTTATTTTTTTTCATCAAAAAAGCATCCTTTACCATTAAATATACTGCTAAAATATCTCGAACACAAATCCGATTATGTCATTCTTAATGCAATTGAAGGTTTAAGAATGCAAGCAGAAAAAAAAGCAAAAAAAGAAGTTTTAAAACTACGCTTTCACGAATCTCAATATGTTAGAGGTGCTGTATTGCGATATCTGAGTCGATTGTATTCAAAAGAAGCGCGATCGATCTTAATAGAAGCCCTAAAAGATCCAGGATATATTGTTAGAGAAAGTGCGATCGATGAAATAGAAGAACTAGAAATAATAGATTTTATTCCTTATATTCGTCCTTTAATAAACGATCCCCATCCCCACGTTCGTCAAGCTGCGGCAACTGCAATTAAATATTTTGAAAATCTTAATGATTGACAAAAAATAAAGTGGAAATGAAGGGAAAAACAAAGCGATCGCAACTTTCCCCTTATGTAATCAGTTTAGCCGCCTATTTTAACCGTCATACAACCTTTAGTAATTTTATTTGTCGGGCCGATCGCTTCTAAAATAGTATCTTGCTGACGACAAGCAGGAAGACCGTTTATCATCACAGTTTTACTACCAGTTATAACAACACCCGGGCCGTGGGGTGCGACTGGGACAGACAAAGGAGTGGCACAAGTATGAATATCAGCTCCAGCCGCGCTAGTTAATATCGTACCGCCCATTTGCCCTAAAGTAGCTGTTTGTGTAGCTGTCTCTGCTGCTTTAGCACTAGCATATGCTGGAGTGCCTATTGTAGCTTGTGTAGCCTTTTTTGCGGCTTCGATCGCCTTATCTGCTGCTTTCTTAGCTATTTTTAAGCCGGATACTGCTGAATGGGGAATACCCCGCCAAGCCTTCAACTTACCAATAAAAACATTATGACTTCCGGGGCCCGGACTTAGTCCTGCAGGCATAGGATGAGCTACAGTATCGGTTATTCTTGCTGCTGGTCTTCCCATTATTCTTCAATTAATTCAATACAATAACCTTAATTGAAATCTGATAATACTGAAGATAAATATACGATCGGAATTAATGACCTTTTTCGATCGCCGTATCCATCCAAGCAAAAAGTAAACCCGAAACAGCAAAAGTGAAGTGTATTGCTATTTGCCAGATTAAATCTCTTTGACTTATCTCTGCTATATTAATAAACGAACCTAATAAATTAATCGCCGAGATAGTTACTAAAGAACCAATTAGCTTGATTTTCAAACTAGAATAACTAATGTGGGACATCCATTCCGGTTTATCTACATTGTCACCGATATCGAACTTGGAAACGAAACTTTCATAACCGCTAAAAACAATTATTATCAGTAAATTGGCGACTAACAATAAATCTATTAAATCCAAAATTGATAAAATTACTTCGCTATTTTTAACTTCTACAAATGCTAACGGCAGAACATCAAAAAAGAAATCTTGAGTGAATTTTATCGCCAATATAATTATTAAAAAAATACAGCAGCCATAGAACGGCATTAACAGCCATCGAGCTGAAAATATAGCTTTTTCTAATAATATTTCTACCTTTTTAAAATTGTTGATTTCTGTTTTATTCGTGCTATTTTCAGATAATGGCAATAAATCCGATGTTTTAGTTTCGTTGTTATCGGTAGTTTTCATTTGCAACTCCTTTTTTCCTTATTTTGCTCTATTTTTACGCTAAATTAGATTTTTTAATTTGACAACATAATATTTCTTGATTATCTATTTGCTCAATAACTAATATAATTAGTTAGATCGAAATAGGTTATGATTATTTCTCGATCGACCTCGAATCCTGTAAAAGAGTCAAAACTTATCATTTTAGCACCAAACAACTTTAACTATTACTACTAAAAAGTTAAAGTTTGGTAACAAATACTATAAAAATTTTTGTTAAAATAATCGAGTAGAGTAGGGAAAAATAGCAAACAAGATAATAAGTAAAAATTAAAATACAATTAAAAAAATGAAAGACAAAGAAATATGAGTCTAAACAAAAGTAGTATGAAGCCCGGCGAAAAAAGATAGTAAAATTATAATTTAGAATTTGAATGCAAGACATACCAGAGGCTTTAAGGTATCAAAAAGATACAAATAAATCGGCCAAAAAACCGCCAGTTTTATTAATAATATCAGGATTGCTAAGCTTAAGCGCGATCGCGATCCTCAGCAGTGCTTTTTACTTAAGAAATACTTCAGACGAACTGCAAACCAAGCAAACAAGTTCACCAAAAGAAACAACTCAAAACAAAGATATAAAAACTGGAGAAGATCCAGCAACAACAATTTTAACAGAGCAGCTTTTAGGTCATTTACCATACCAAGAAGCTAAAAATTCCCAACTAAAAAGTATCACCGCAGACGGTAGGATAAAACTAAAAAAAGAAGCCGCTCGCAGATATTTAGAAATGGAAGCAGCAGCAAAAGCAGATGGTATAAGACTAAAACCAATTTCTGGATTTCGCTCCGTTCAACAACAAAAATACTTGTTTTTCAAAGTAAAAGAAAAAAGAGGACAAATAGCAAGCAAAAGAGCAGAAGTCAGCGCACCTCCAGGCTACAGCGAACACCATACAGGATACGCGATCGACATAGGAGATGCAAAAGTACCGGCCGCAGATCTCAGTCCTAATTTTGAAAAAACTCCGGCTTTTATTTGGTTGGAAAAAAATGCCCCCAGTTACAGTTTCGAGCTATCCTTTCCTAAAGATAACCCCCAAGGAATTAGTTACGAACCTTGGCACTGGAGATATGTAGGCAATCTCGACAGTTTAGAAACTTTTTATAAAGCTAGAAATATTCAATAGCCTCGGTGAAGTCAATGACAAATTATCAAGGGAACGATCGCGAATGGTGGGTACAACGCTGGCTAGAATTGTTAGATTCCTATCGCTTTAAAAAACGTCTCGAAAGAGCAAGAATCTATGCTAGAGAAGGTAACGTTTTAAGTATAGAATTTGCAAGTGCTGAGGTGGTAGCAAAAGTTCAAGGTAGCGAAAAAGAACCTTATCAAATTTCTCTATCTCTCGATCTTTTTAGCGATGAAGACTGGCAATACGCGATCGCCACTATGTCCGAAAAAGCAATTTATTCAGCTCAATTGCTAGCCGGAGCAATGCCTTCTAGTATAGAGGATGTATTTACTGCTAGCGGTTTGAGTTTGTTTCCTTTTACCCTTTCTGAAATTCATTCTCGCTGTAGCTGTCCCGATAAAGCAAATCCCTGCAAGCATATTGGTGCGGTATATTATCAATTAGCCGATCGCTTTAGTGAAGATCCTTTTGTTATTTTTCAGCTTAGAGGACGCACTAAAAACCAAATTCTCGATTCTTTGCGCAAGTTACGCAGCACTAAAGAATTAGATCTTTCCACTGAAATAAATTTAGCAGAAAATACTCCTAAAAAAAGCACGACAGAATCACAAGATACTTCAGACAAGCAAAATTCACCAGCAAGTTCGTCTCTTAATTTAGCAGAATTTTGGCATTACGACGAACCTTTAGAATCTTCTTTAGTTGTCATTGCTCCGACACCCGATAGCAAAACAGTTTTTGATATCTTAGGTAATATACCTTTACCTCCTGCCGATGCTGAGGCGATCGAGCAATATCTCAAACAAGTTTATCAAAACGTAACTCAAAAGGCGATCGTTTCTGCTTTAAATACCACCGAATAAAAGGTCTAGGTTGAGCAAGTTAGTAGAGACTTACCATGGTTACGACTCAAGCAAGTTTAATTCTAAATCGATTATTTCAGTAATTTTTTTTGCCGCACCCGATCGACCTCTAATTTCTCCCAAGCGATCGCGCATTTCATCTAATTTTTCAGGATTTTCTAAGTAATTTAAAACTAAATTTGCTACATCTTTTGCTTGGATATTTCCAACTAATTCCGGCATTATTTCGGTTTTAGCCCAGATATTCGGCCAGGCATATAAACGTTTTTTTCTTAATACTAAAAGATTAATTATCTTGGCAAAAATAGTGCCAATACCCGGTAAATTTGCTAAAATTCCTGGCAATCCATCCCAAGATCTCATTGCATCTAATTGTTGGGTGGGAATTAATATTATACTCGGTATCGCTAAAGAGCCTAATTCTGCTGTATTCGCTCCAACAGTAGTTAAAGTTAGAGAACATTGAGATAATCCCTCGTAAGCCGGAAAATCAGTTATTAATTCTATTTCTAATCCTTCAGCAGTTTTTAAATAAGCGATTTTTTCTTTTTCAATTAATTTTGCGCTGCTCCCATTTACTAATTTTAATACTGGATTTTTATCGGGATCGGCATACTTAGCTAAACTGGATAAATCTAAGGTAGGAGCGACGGGAATTATAAATTTAATTTCAGGTCTTTTTTGGGCTATTATCCTCGCGATCGCCAAACATAATGGCACTCCTTGAGCTAATTTCGCAGCTTTAGATCCTGGTAAAAGTCCGATCGTTGGTGTTAGTTTTAAAGCAGTTGCTTCGACTTTATTTAAATTTTTAGATACTTCCGCGATTAAATCTCCGACTGTGGTAAACTTATCGTGATATTCTCGGGGCACTTTATTTATTAACGATTCGTTCCTAACTGCAAAGCGATCGATCCATCGATACCAACGCGCATCCCATTCAGCATAAACTACCGTAGAATAACCGAGACGCTTGCCGATCGCCAGACAGAAAAATTGATCGCCACCGAGAAATAATACTATTCCTTTCTCCCTCCACTCCCAATTATCTTTAGTTTTTCCCCAGATGAGAAAATTTAAAAAATATTCTGAGGATTGGACTCGATCGACCTCGGAGTAAGATAATGCTATTTGAGCCTCTTTACCAGTACTGTGAGGACAAGGTGATAATATTACTGATATTCTGATTCGATCGCGATCGTACCCCAATTTTTCTCGCAATGCTTTTACTACCGGACGCACCCAGGTAGCTATTTCCCCCGGGCCGTTCGAGAGGATTAAGATGTCTGTCGGTTTCATCATTGAGTAGGGAGTAGTCGGCAGAGAATTAATGTTTTATTTGTTCTCCTAATTTTAAATCAGTCAATCAGTTCTAAAATCTTTACTCGATCGCCTTATATTTACTTTTTTTAACTATTGTTAAAAGCAAATACTCATATTTTTGTCAAGAAATGTAAAGTATTGTCTCATCTTTGATATCAAATTGTGTCAAATAAAGGGAAAAATGGCTATTTGGTGTCAATTTTCTGTTAGAAACACATATGTGTCTCTTATAAAAAAGCAAGAGTAAAAGACACTGCACTTATAAATACATATTTTCTACTTGCGATCGAAGGAGAATACATATATGTTCACTCACGTCAAGTCCACCGTTCGACACATTTCCCCGAAAGATTTAGGACAAAGAACTTTATTAAAGGTGGTCTACGTCGTGTTAGAGCCTCAATATCAAAGTTCTCTATCAACAGCCGTCAACAATATCAACCAGAATAACCCAGATATAGCAATTGAAATTAGCGGTTATTTGATCGAAGAATTGCGATCGCCGCAGAATTATCAGGACTTTAAAGAGGATATAGCCGAAGCTAACATCTTTATTGCATCCTTAATTTTTATTGAAGATCTCGCAGAAAAAGTCGTTAATGCTGTAACACCCCACCGAGACGATCTCGATGCTATTATCGTCTTTCCTTCCATGCCTGAAGTCATGCGTCTCAATAAAATGGGTAGCTTTTCAATGGCCCAGTTGGGACAATCTAAGAGTGCGATAGCACAATTCATGCGGAAACGCAAGGAGAATTCTGGGGCATCTTTCCAAGATGGGATGTTGAAATTGTTGCGGACATTGCCGAAAGTATTGAAATATATGCCGAATGGTAAAGCTCAAGACGCGCGGAATTTCATGTTAAGTTTCCAATATTGGCTGGGAGGCTCGGCCGATAATTTAGAAAACTTCTTATTAATGTTAGCTCATCAATACTCGTTTAAAGAGTTATACAAAGATAAACAAGTCGAGTATAAAGATCCGGTAGTATATCCAGATATGGGTATTTGGCATCCTTTAGCACCGAAAATGTTTGAAGATGTCAAAGAGTATTTAACCTGGCATCAAATGCGATCGGACATTGCCGAGGATGTAAAAGATCCTTTAGCCCCTTGTGTCGGTTTGGTATTGCAGCGTACCCATTTAGTTACTGGCGATGACGCTCACTATGTAGCTATGGTACAAGAATTAGAGGCGATGGGTGCTAGAGTAGTCTGTGTCTTTGCTGGAGGGTTGGATTTTTCTAAGCCTGTAGATACCTTTTTCTGGGATAAAGTAGGCGGAAACGATATTCCTTTAGTCGATGCGGTAATATCTTTGACAGGGTTTGCTTTAGTTGGCGGGCCGGCCAGACAAGACCATCCTAAAGCTATAGAATCTTTAAAGAGATTGAATCGCCCCTATATGGTAACGCTGCCGTTAGTGTTCCAAACTACCGAAGAATGGGAAAATAGCGATTTAGGATTGCACCCAATTCAAGTAGCATTACAAATAGCAATACCGGAATTAGATGGCGCGATCGAACCGATAATATTATCGGGTAGAGATGGCGTTACAGGAAGGGCGATCGCATTGCAAGATCGGATCGAAGCAGTGGCGCAACGGGCTTTAAAATGGGCTAACCTGCGTAAAAAACCCAAATTAGATAAAAAAGTAGCTATCACTGTCTTTAGTTTTCCGCCAGATAAGGGTAATGTAGGAACTGCGGCTTATTTGGATGTTTTCGGATCTATTTATGAAGTGATGAAAGCATTGCAAAATAACGGTTACGACATTCAAGAGTTGCCCGAGTCGCCCCAAGCTTTGATGGAAGCAGTAATTCACGACGCACAAGCCCAATATCAAAGCCCAGAATTAAATGTAGCTTATCGGATGTCGGTACAGCAATACGAACGTCTCACCCCTTATTCGGTACGTTTAGAAGAAAATTGGGGGCCACCACCAGGACATCTTAACAGCGACGGTCAAAATTTACTGATCTACGGCAAACATTTCGGTAATCTATTTATAGGAGTACAGCCAACTTTCGGTTATGAAGGCGATCCGATGCGGTTGTTGTTCTCGCGATCGGCTAGTCCCCATCACGGTTTTGCAGCCTATTACACCTATTTAAACCAAGTTTGGCAAGCAGATGCAGTATTGCATTTCGGTACTCACGGCAGTTTAGAATTTATGCCAGGGAAACAAATGGGAATGTCTGGAGAATGTTATCCAGATACTCTGATCGGAAATATTCCCAACCTCTATTATTACGCCGCTAATAACCCTTCTGAGGCTACTATAGCTAAGCGTCGCAGTTATGCCGAAACGATCTCTTATTTAACTCCCCCAGCAGAAAATGCAGGATTATATAAAGGGTTGAAAGAATTAAGCGAGTTAATTGGTTCTTATCAAACCCTCAAAGATACTGGTAGAGGAATACCGATCGTCAATACAATTATGGATCAGTGTCGGATCGTAAATTTAGATCGCGATATCGATTTACCAGAAAAAGATGCCAAAGATTTAAGTGCCGAAGAAAGGGATAATATCGTCGGTTTGGTGTATCGTAAACTAATGGAGATCGAATCGAGATTGTTACCCTGCGGACTCCATGTTATCGGTCAACCACCCACAGCAGAAGAAGCGATCGCCACATTAGTAAATATCGCCTCTCTCGATCGCGAAGAAGAAGGGATGTTGTCCTTACCTCGTATTATTGCCAACAGTATCGATCGCAATATCGAAGAAATATATCGCAATAACGATAAAGGTATTTTAGAAGATGTCGAACTCTTGCAGAAGATAACACAAGCCACGCGATCGGCAGTTTCAGCTTTAGTAAAAGCCCAAGTAGACTCAAACGGAAGAATGTCGGCTATTTCTAAACTGAACTTCTTAAACATCGGTAAAAAAGCACCTTGGGTAGAAGCGTTACATCAGTTAGGTTACGAAAAAGTCGATCGCGAAGCATTAAAACCCCTGTTCGAGTATTTAGAATATTGTTTGGAACAAGTATGTGCCGATAACGAACTAGGTGGACTTTTAAAAGGTTTAGAAGGAGAATATGTTTTACCCGGGCCTGGTGGAGATCCGATCCGCAACCCAGACGTACTACCGACAGGTAAAAATATCCACGCTTTAGACCCTCAATCCATTCCTACCACAGCGGCGGTACAATCGGCAAAAATAGTCGTCGATCGCCTGCTAAAAAGACAAATGGAAGAAAATGGCGGCAAATATCCCGAAACTATTGCTTGCGTACTCTGGGGAACGGATAATATTAAAACCTACGGGGAATCTTTAGCGCAAATAATGTGGATGGTTGGGGTTAAACCAGTACCAGACGCATTAGGAAGGGTAAATAAATTAGAATTATTGCCCTTAGAAGAATTAGGTCGTCCTCGCGTCGATGTGGTTGTAAACTGTTCTGGAGTCTTCCGAGATTTATTTATCAATCAGATGAATTTACTCGACCAAGCGGTCAAAATGGCAGCCGAAGCAGACGAACCCTTAGAAATGAATTACGTCCGCAAACACGCCTTAGAACAAGCCGAGGAGATGGGTGTAAGCCTTCGCAATGCTGCAACTCGAGTCTTTTCTAACGCATCCGGTTCGTACTCTTCTAACGTCAATTTAGCAGTAGAAAACAGCACTTGGGAAGAAGAGACAGAGTTACAAGAAATGTATCTCAAACGCAAATCTTTTGCCTTCAACTCAGATAATCCTGGCATGATGGAAGACAACCGTAAAGTATTTGAAGCTTCCTTAAAAACTGCTGAAGTAACCTTCCAAAACTTAGACTCTTCCGAGATCAGTTTGACCGACGTTTCCCACTATTTCGACTCAGATCCGACTAAAGTAGTCGCCAGTCTGCGAAAAGATGGAAAACAACCCACAGCATACATAGCCGATACTACCACAGCTAACGCCCAAGTACGTACTTTATCGGAAACAGTCCGCTTAGATGCCCGTACCAAAATGTTAAATCCCAAATGGTACGAAGGGATGTTAAAACACGGTTATGAAGGTGTCAGGGAACTTTCCAAGCGTTTAGTTAATACAATGGGATGGTCTGCAACTGCTGGTGCGGTAGATAATTGGGTATATGAAGATGTTAATACTACCTTCATTGAAGATCCAGAAATGTGCAAGCGGTTAATGAATTTAAATCCCAATTCTTTCCGCAAAATGGTCGGAACATTATTAGAAGTAAACGGACGAGGATATTGGGAAACTTCTGAGGAGAATTTAGATCGATTGAGGGAATTATATCAAGAAGTCGAAGACAGAATCGAAGGGATTGAATAATCTGCGATCGATCTGGGTAATTTAATCCTAGGACATCTTATGTAGGGACGTATCCTGATACGTCCCTACATGGTTTTAAATATTACCCACAGGGTTTTAGGAAAATTACCATGACATCATTTAAAAAGAAATATAATAAAAAATACCTGCGATTACCGAATAGAGATTATCGGGCTAATGGTTGGTATTTTGTCACGATTTGTACCCGCGATCGCCATCATTTCTTTGGCAATATTATCCGAGGAAAAATGCAATTATCTAACATCGGAAAAATTGCTAAACAATTTTGGTTAGAAATCCCCCAACATTCTCAATATACCTATATAGACGAATATGTAATTATGCCTAACCACGTTCACGGTATTATTGTTATCGATCGCCCAAATAATTATTATTCTAAAAAAGTAGAAATGTACCAGGGTAAGTCCCTAAAGGATCGATGGGAAACAGAAGGATATAATCTACCTAGAGAAATGTCAAAATTAGCACCAAAAGCTAATTCTTTAAGCGTAATTATTCGATCTTATAAATCATCTGTAACCCGTTGGTGCAAACAAAATGGATATAATAATTTTGCTTGGCAATCTAGATTTTACGAACATATTATTCGTAAAGATGGTTCTATAAATAGAATTAGACATTATATTATTAATAATCCTCTAAAATGGGAATTCGATGCAAACAATAAATAATTTAAAAATATAATGCAGATATCTATCATGATAAGTATCCACATGGAAGGTTTCTACAGTTCGATCGCAATATAATTAAATTCCAAAAAATCCATGACTAAAAATATTCCTTCAAATGTCCAATCTTTGCTTGAATATTTGAGAATGTCCAACTTAGTTGGTATTTCTTTAGAACCAAGTTATCATTCTTTAACCCTTGAATTTACTTATGGCCCTCAAGGATACGATGTTATAATCCGTCTTTTTGGTGTGGTTCATTTCGTTTTCTCAAAAGATTTTGAAGATATAGATGAAGATGTTTTTACAGCTTGCGAAGTGAATCTAACTCCCATTCAAGATGGTGGTAAAGAACTTTTTTCCTCATTAAATTACCTATTTAAAAGACACGATAAAGAACCAATTTCCTATCCAGATGAATCTTTATATCGTTTACAAATTATTGGATCTGTTTCTATGGAAGTTATCTGTAGTAGTTATCAAGTATTTCAACAAGTAAAATAAAAGAAAAACGCAATTAGGGAATTTAGTAAAACCTATTTAATTAGTTTAAAATTTTCAAACATTTAGCGAGTTTTAAAAATAGTGCGATCGCAAAATAAAATGAAAGAAGAAATTACTAAAAATCAACTAATTAAAATAATTACAGATTGGGGAACTAAAAAAATTACATCTCAAGAATTTTATGACTGGGTAGAATGTAATTATTTACCACTTCATAGAGATATTGGACTTAACGAACCACTTCATACTCAAAAAGCTATGCACGGAATTATGAACGCTTTTGACCATTTTTTTCCTGAAAATATTATCCCAGAACAATATCATACAGCTATTCAATTTCTTAAAACTAGCGAAGAAAAATATGAAGAAAATGAATCTAAATTTTTTGAAAGTTGTTTTATATCCAAGCCAGAAGATAAAAATAGCAAGCCAAAAGAAACTTTAAGAATTAAAACGACCAAAAAATAATATATTTAGTCAAAGATATCTAATTATTAAATATATTTAAATCTAGATCGATCGCCAGTTAAGATCGTTTTAATAAAGAGAGAAACGTTATTTTTTATAAACCAAAGTCTCTTTAATTTGTTGGCAAACTTTTTCGGAGATGCGATCGACTAAAGTTTGACTGATAATCTCTGGTCGATCGTCAGAAGAAAAAATAACGCGAGAATAAAGTTTTACAGAGCCTTGATAAGATTGAGTAAAAGGAATAAATAAAGCAGGATAAGAAGTATTGTCAATTTTTACTAACCCGGTTGCATAGCTGGTGCTATCTTGGGATAAATATTGTTTTAGTCTGGTGAGATCTTTTGGTAAACTTAAATTTTGATTGAGGGTTATTGAAAGTTTTTCGTCAGATGTTTTGCTAAAGTTAGAATCTAATTTTTGAGTCGATGGAGTTGGCGATCGATTTTTTTTATGCTGCAAAATAAAGCCGTAATAGGCCGCGATCGTAGCTAATAAAGCTCCCTCAAACAAAGCTCTTTCTTTGTCTATTTGATAAGTTTCAACAATTTTCCAACCAGACAATAAAATGAATAATATTCCGGTAGCTTTAAATATTTGATACTTTAAACTTTTACTCATCATTCCTATTATTAACGAGATTCAACTAAAGCTTTTTCTTTTTCTAACGCTTCTAAATAAATGCGATCGACATCTAAACTATTGGCTATTTCTTGGCTAAATTCTTGATGTTTTGCTTGAAGAGAATGTAAGATTTTCAAAAGTTTAGATTTAACAGCGAAAGCAGGTAAATCTTCTCTTATTCCCGCTCTAGCAATAGCTTCTGCACTCTTACTTTGGATTTTGATTTCGATACAAATATTACTAGTCATAATTTTCAATTTAAGTTAGAACCGGATTGTGAATTTTAATCTCAAAACTTTGTAATCTTTTTTTTCGTTTTGACATTTCTTAATCTTATACTAACGCGATTAATATTAAGTGCCTTTAAAGTTCCCGATCGATTGGATTAATTTTTATTTAATAAAATAGTATTTTCTTACTTGTATTTACTGTGGTTTGAAAACTTCAATTAAACTTACTTAAGCATGTTACCCGTACTGACAAAAAATTATAAAATTCCTCCAAACTAAACCAACAGTAATTAAATAACATCTAAATTTTCGCTGCAATTGTTGACATTCTGGTAGAAAAAAGTTAAAGCTTTTATACTTACATATTTTGCGATCTTACTTAAGAAAATATCTCAAACAAACTTTATTTGTCTGGAGGATACTAAGATGGTGTGGCGATCGCTCCGTAAAAACCGATCTAAGGCATAATACTCAGTTCGATCGAGTTTTTTCTACGTTCATCATACAGATCGACAAAAAAATATCTCCCGTCGAAGACGAGAGATTAAGTATTAATGGGACAAATTATCAGATGATGAAAATTAAGTAAGAATAGGTAACTTTTTCTACCTAGTTAATCGATTAATGTTATTTGTATTTTTTGCGGAGTTGCTATATGCTTTTAATTGTCTAGAAGATAGTTGATACAGTTTATATATGCGATCGACTGAATTATAGTTATGTCTAATCATTTGATTTTCTCCAAATTAATTTTTTAGCTATACTTAATAATTTAAATTGTTAACAAGATCGAAATTGGGACGAAAAAGAAGCAAACTTAAGACAATTAACTTAATTTTTGTGAATTTTAAAGTTAATTTATATTAAAAAATATCCGATCGCAATCCCAAATTCTATTTATAGATGCTACTAAAACAGGTTGAAATCGAAAGAAAAGCTATCTTAAACAATTAAATAAACAAATCTAATGCTTGGATGTCTAAATCTTGTTCTCGATAACCTTGAAAGAAAAGTTGAAATTTTGACATCTATCATAAGGTAGATGGGCTGTCAATCTTAATGTAATAATTATTCTTGTATTATCGATTAAGTTTTGTTATGATACGATCGAGATCGCTAAATTATGTAACACAGATCGCATAAGGACAAATAAGTATGAACACTCAACAATCGAATCAGATCTTTAAATCGCAAGAAAACCCCTTAGCGGCTATTTTATTCGTGCTTGGGGCCTTACACGCTTACAATTCAGTTAAAGCAGATCGCAGAAGCACTTTTGAGATGCTTAGATCGGGAATAAAAATAGTTAGCCCGATCTTGATAATGCAATTATTTGTAACTATCTGCATCGGTATTGTTTCGATCGAAGCAATAGAAATATTAGAAACAACTTTACACTAAAAAAGATAAAATCCAACTAACGATCGCAGCACCCAATACTAACCAAAGCGGACTAAGTTTAAATCGAATTACCAAAACAGCAGCAATAAAAGCGATCGTCAGATAAATTAAATTTAAATTGGGTTCGATAAAAGTGCTTTGAGCCAATTTTAAAGTTACAAATAGCATTAAGGCTAAAGCACTTGCATTAACAGCATCTAAAAAAGCAGCAGTATATTTAGATTGTCGCATTTTGGGAATTAAAGGATTCAGAGCAAAAACGAAACAAAAAGAAGGAAAAAATATTCCTATTGTTGCGACGATCGCCCCAGGAAATCCTAAAATGATATAGCCGATAAAAGTAGAAGTAGAAAGTACCGGCCCGGGAGTAAATTGACCGATAGCGATTGCGTCTAATAGTTGCTGTTGCGTCAACCAGGCGTATTTATCGACTAATTCTCCTTGCAAAAAAGCAACCAATACATATCCGCTACCGAATAAAATACTACCGATTTTCAAAAAAAATAAACCCAATTGCCACAAATTAGGAGTAACTAAAGTAGTAGAAGCAAGAGAACTAGTTTTAATCGCAGCACTAGCACTCAAACCACCAGCAAACATTCCGATCGATCTATCTTTTGAAGGTTGCTTTTTTGCCGTAAAAAGTAACAAAATTGCCCCAAAAAATCCCCCCAAAAATAAAGCAATAATTTGGTTAATACCGAAGAATAATAATATGATTACACCAGTTGCGATCGCTACTAAATTTTTCGCTCGATCGTGTTTGAAAATAGCTTTTTTACCTAAACGATATAAAGCACCGATAATAATAGCAATAACTGCTGGTTTAATTCCAGCTAAAATTGGAGCAATTTCTGGAAGGCTGCCGTATTTTACATAAATCCAAGCTAAAACGCCAGTAATTGAAACTGCAGGTAAAATAAAACAAAATCCAGCTAAAAATAAACCGGCCAAACCACCGTAAATATAACCGAGATGGATAGCCATTTCCGTAGAATTAGGCCCGGGAATTAAATTAGTCGCACCGATCAGATCTAAAAACTGCGATCGATCCAACCAACGACGACGGTTAACTACTTCATCTTCCATCATCGCCATATGAGCGGCCGGCCCGCCGAAACCAATTGTACCAAGTTTTAAGAATACTCGTGCTATTTCGATTAAACGTTTACTACTCACGGTTATTTCTGGCTAAAATTTTGCATAATTAAGCATGATTTCGAAGTTAAATGCGATATTTATCTATTTTTCGAGGTCTTTCTCCGGCTAAAATATCATACAATTGTCCGAGCAGTTTATCGGGAGAATATATATGACCCGGTTTCGTGCTTAAATTAGATCGTATCTGGTAAACGATCGAAGTAATTTTATTAAGATGAGTAAAATTTTTGCAGTTGTAGTCGCCACAGTTCCAGAATATTATGATTATAAAAAAGCTCACCCAGAACACGATCGAGACCAAATAGCTTGGTTTAAAGACCAAGAAGAACGAGGAAATTTACTTTGTTGCGGCCCTTTTTTCCCTCACGATGGGACGGGAGTTTGGATAATTAAAGCCGATAGTCTCGAAGCAGCTAAAACTATTGTCAATAGCAGTCCTCGCGCTCGAGATGGATTGCTGGCCGAATCTGCTAGAGTTGTAGAATGGCAAGTTCATATCGGTCGCGATCGTTTCAATTGAAGTAAAATCTTTAAATTCAAAATTCGATCGATAATTAGATATAGTCGTTTGAAAGGCAAAATAAAGATCGCTATTTATGATAATCTCGATCTTACTTAAATTTACGCCCTTTTAAACTCTTATGTAAATATGAGCGAACTAATTGCGATCGCTTTCGATCGAAAACACAAAGCTGATGAAGTAATGCTGTCTCTTCTCGAACTTGAAGAAGCTCATTTAATCGATCTCGAAGATGCTACCGTTATTACTAAAAATTCTGAAGGTAAAATTCGCCTCAAACCATATTACGATCTCTTAGCTGCTTCTAAAGGTCTATCTAGCAAGTTTTGGGGTCAACTTATTAATATGTTATTCCAAGATGGCTATAATTCCTCTTTAGCTAAAATCGGCATCGATCGCCCTTTTGTCGAAGAGATCGAAGCAAATATGTTACCCGATACTTCCGCGATTTTTATTTTCGTCAATCGAGCCGATCCCGATCTAGTTATTAAAACTTTAGCTAAATTCAAGGGTAAAATATTACAAACTACTTTGTCGAAAAAACAAAGAAAGGAATTAGAAGCGGCTTTAGCTTAAATTAAAACATTGTTATGGAAAAAGCTACTTTTGGTGCTGGTTGTTTTTGGGGTGTAGAAGCAAAATTTAGTCGGGTAAAAGGAGTAATATCTACTTCAGTCGGCTATATGGGGGGACATTTTCCTAACCCATCCTATCTCGATGTACTTTCTCGCATTACCGGCCACGCTGAAGTTGCACAAATAGAGTACGATCGACAAATAATAAGTTACCAAGATTTATTGGCTATATTTTGGCAGATCCACGATCCCACCAGTTTAAACCGTCAAGGGGCCGATCGCGGCGAACAATATCGATCGGTTATTTTTTTCCATACCCCCGAACAAGCAAAAATTGCCCTAAAATCTCAACAAGATTTACAAAATTCTGGCAAATACGATAAAAACATTGTTACTCAAATAAAGCCAGCCACAGAATATTATTTAGCCGACGAATATCATCAACAATATTTAGCCAAAAAGCAAAAATTTCAAGTTAACAAATAAATTGAATATCCTTATTGCAGTTTTTACCTAACTCGATCGAAACTTAAAGTATTTTAAATTTGGCTCATGCAGATCTGAAATTATCTTTTTCTTCTAAAGCTTTCTCGATCGCTTGACGCACTAGTTCTTGCCAATTTTCTTGTTCCTTAAGTTTATTCAGCATAGAAGGAGCGACTCGGATAGACAGTTTTGCAGTCAAAGATTCTTTTCTATCGGTCTTAAACCCGTATTTTTTAATGTTTGGGTTTCCCTTTGGATTTGGCACGCTAAATATTTTCTCAATAATACTTAAGTTTAATTATACAGCATAGGATAAAATCGATCGATATTTATCTCTTGTATAATATGTCGTCATACTGTATGATAATTATGTAAAACAAAAAACGATCCCATAGAATTAACTACTATTGGCGATCGCATTAAATCACAAAATTAAAATGTTCGAAAATAATTCTAACTCAGAACACCACAACAAACAAGTGTCCCCATCAAACGCCCTAGAAACCCAAACTAGTCCTAAAAATCCTTCTGAAGTCTGTAGCGCAAACGATCGAACAGAAAAAATAGAAACGCAATCTAATCAACGATCGAAGATAAAATATAATTTTCGGCGACCCCATCAGCTTTTAAGATTTGTAACAGAAGAAACAGTAGCATTTTTATTTAAAATTACGGTAGAACAGATTTATCGCATCGAATGCTGGCAACACGTTGTTTACGTACACGCAAAGGGAGTGAGTAGATTTGTCAGTTATGCAGATTTTCCACCCGTAATAACGGCAGAAAAGCCCGATCCAAAGGACTTTATTTATTGGCGCAAACGCTGGGTTAAAAAATTCAAAAGAATTGTTGCACCGGAGTTTTGGGTAAGTTTTTATCGATTAGCACCGTAAAACCCTGTTCCTTTTAGGGCAGGGATATAAGGT
>CAYWIH010000100.1:0-19185 GCA_964458305.1 uncultured bacterium
TATGATTTCAAAATATGGAAAAATAATTTAAAGCATCAAACTATATATAAATGTAATCAATTTTTTAAATAAGTAATATTTTTCAATCTCTTGACAAAGCTCCTATTTAATATTCAAAATAAATTTTTTCCCTCCTTAATGAATTAGGTGCGATCGCTTAATTAAAATTCAAAAAAGGAGGGCAAATATCGAATTAACTTTTTACAGTTAAATAACTGTCAATTACCTGACGAAACTCACTTTTTTGTTTGACCCCTTTCAGTTGTTCGACAATTTCTTTATCTTTGAAAAACTGAATTGTCGGAGTTCCCACTACCCCAGCTTGTTTGGCAATTTCTGGATCGTCTTCGATATCGATCTCGACAAAATGAATTTTACCGTCATACTCGTCTATCACCTTGCTTAAAATAGGTTTGAGGGTACGACAGGGGCCGCAACTTGGAGAGACATATTTAACCATTAAAAGGCGATCGCTGTCGTGGAAGAGTTTTCGCAAAGCATATCCACCGACGTGACGAGTTTGGTTAATATCGAATGTTTCTGCTGTATCTGCTTTAGTTTCTTCTTTAGCCTCGGGTTCGGATTTTTTGACTTCAGAAGTGCCTTGATGATACTCAGTAATTAAATTCCCTGCAGATAGCCATCTTTCGGCCAAAAGCGCGGCCATACAGCCAGTTCCAGCCGCAGTAATAGCCTGACGATATTCGTGGTCTTGTACGTCTCCAGCAGCATAAACACCTTCAACGTTAGTTTCTACAGTACCTGGCTTAACTTTAATGTAACCGACATCGTCTAGTTCGAGCTGACCTTTAAATAAAGATGTATTGGGAGTGTGTCCGATCGCATAAAATAAACCTCGAACGGCTAAATCGCTGTCTTCTTTGGTCTTGTTATTATGGATTTTTAGCCCTTCCATCTTGCCGTTACTACCGAAGACATCTTTTGCTTCCGTATTCCAGTGAACGGTGATTTTTGGGTTATCTAAGACTCGATCTTGCATTGCTTTACTAGCTCGCATCGTATCTTTACGCACTAATAAATGTACGTGAGAGCCATATTTAGTTAAATATACGGCTTCTTCTGCGGCCGAGTCACCACCACCAATTACTGCTAATTCTTCGTTAATAAAAATAGGTGCTGCACCATCGCAAATAGCACAAGCAGATATTCCGTTACTCCAATATGTAGCTTCGCTGGGTAAATTTAAGCGTTTTGCCGTCGCTCCAGTGGCAATAATGATACTGTAAGCTTTAACTTCTCTTTCGCTCGATCGCACTGTAAAAGGACGCTGACTTAAATCTACTTCAATAACATCCTCTGTATAACATTCAGTTCCCCAGCGCACTGCTTGCGCTTTCATTCTTTCCATTAATTGGGGGCCTGTAATTCCGTCGGGAAAACCTGGAAAATTTTCTACTTCTGTTGTGGTCATTAACTGGCCTCCAGGTATTCCTCCAGCCTGTAAACCTTCAAACATCAACGGTTTAAGATTGGCTCGGGCTGCGTAAATAGCCGCTGTATAGCCCGCAGGGCCAGATCCAATTATTACTACATTTTCTACAGTTGAGTTACTCATAGGTTAAATCAAACTCATAACGACTTCGTTTAAGTTATATGATACACCATTTGGAGTAAAAGCGATCGAATCACCCTGGTAAAGTCTTAATACATTTTCTATTTAAATTCGGTACAGATGTTGAGCAGGGAGCATTTTTTTAAGGTCAGAGGTCAGGGGTATTAGGCTTAAAATTGATTCATTAATTTTCAGATCGGTAGAACAAATATTATATTTGAACTCCTGAGTCCTGAGTTCTGAGTCCTGAGTTCTGACCCAATTTGACTTTTGACTTTTGACTTTATTAATTATTTTGTGGCAGCATTTCAATTATTAAATTTCCTTGAGAGTCGATCGAGACTTTTGCGCCTAAAGCTTCAATTTTCTCAACAGCGACTTGGCGAGTGCGATCGTCTCTAGAGTTGTTATAAACCATTTGCCAGCCCCAAGTTTGAGCGGTGGTAATATCGGGGTTAGAAGCTAAAAATTGTGCGGTTTCGCCAGATAAGCGGGCGACTCTTTGACCTTCTTCATTAGAGTAAACACTAGCCCATTCTGCTGCTTTTGCAAAAGAGTTTTGCGAAGCTTTAATATCTCCTAAAAATAATAACTCATCAGTTCCTTTATAACGCCAAATGTAGTAAGAGCGATTGGGATCTGTAGGAGAAAGTAACTGTAATTTTTCATTCATAATTTCAATACTCTCTTCTGGTTTGCCAGCATAAATAGAAGAGGTAGTAGACATAATAAAATAAGCATTTAAAAAACGAGGATCGCGATCGAGAATTATTCTAAAATAATCGGGAGTCAAACCGTACCCTGTTTCATTTCTAGCTTCACTATCGCCAAAGTATTGAATGAAATCCAAAAAAGTCCAATTAGAAACTAGATTATCGTAGCCAAAAGTAGGAGCATTTTTCAAAAGGTTTACTTCTAATTCTTTTGCTTCTGCTTTTCTTTTAATTGCTTCAATAGAAGCAGAGTCGTTGCTATTTTTTTCCTTAATTAAGCGAGGGGACTGTAATTTAAAAATTGTCAAACAGCAAACACTTAAAATAATAAATGTGGTTAAAATATTGCGAATGTTCGATCTTTGAAAAACAAACATTTTTCTATATCCTCATCAAATCTGCCTATTTTTTATTACCTAAAAAAGTTAAGGATAACCCAAAAAGGTTATCCTAAAAACTTATATTGCAACTTAGCTAATAAACTTTTATCGGTTATTGTTAGTGCAAATTATACTCTTTCTAAATCACCAGTACATTGATCGGTATTGTTAGTTGCTTCAGGGACGACATCTGTTATAGTTGCAGCTACGCCTGCTTGTATAGCTTTACAAACAGTCTCTTTAGTAACAGCTTGACCAGCATTGTTAAGTTCTCTGACGATACCGCCACCAACATTTTTAAGAGCAAGATCTTTAGCCGCAGTAGTGATGTAAGCAAACTTTTGAAGTTGTGTACCAGTACCCACATCTGCTGTCGTAATACTGTAAGTATAATATTTGCTGGAGTCAGTATCTTGAGTACCAGCACCTGCTAAGTTACCAAGAGCTAGAACGTCAAAGTTATCAGCAAATTGACCTCTTTCAGTAACTTGAAGTGCTTGTTGTTTGTTTACAGAAGAAGCAGCCTGAGTTGCTTCAGATTCTTTAGCTTTGTTACTTTGGTTTAGTAAACTAGGTAAAGCAATTGCAGAAAGAATACCGATAATAATTACAACAACTAACAGTTCAACTAGTGTAAAACCTTTGTCTTTTTTCTTAGCAACTAAGTGTTGTAAAAGTCTTGCTTTAAGTGTAGTTTTCATTTTTTAAATCTCCTAGAGTTGGTTGTTTTTTTTGTTTTTTTGTTTTCTTTTCCTCTGAAAATAACTTACCCACATCCTGCTACAGAACTATCATTTTGAGAAAAAAATTTTTGATTTTCTTTGAGATAGATCTAAAACCTTTTGTAATAAAGCTTTGCGAGTTATTTGTGTGGCTGCAAACATCCCTTGTCAGATTGGTGACGGGGTAACGGGGTGACGGGGTGAGAGAAAGTTATGGTGAAGGGAGCAAGTTAAAGGAATCTGATATGGAAATAAAACAAAAAGCAAAAACTCACGAAGATTTAGAAGTTTTTCAAATAGCATTCAATGCTGCTATGGAAATTTATTACTTGTCGAAACAATTTTCTATAGAAGAACGATATTCCCTGACCGACCAAATTCGCCGTTCTTCTCGTTCTGTATGTGCTAATTTAGCAGAAGCGTGGCGAAAACGTAGATATAGAGCAGCATTTATAGCTAAATTAAGCGATTGTGAAGCAGAAGCGGCAGAAGTTCAAGTTTGGTTGAAATTTGCTGTTAAATGCAATTATTTGACAGTAGAAAAAGGAAGAAATCTTTACGGGACTTACAATCAAATTTTAGGTAGTCTAGTCAAAATGATTAATAAACCAGAGAATTGGTTATTGTAAGCAGGTGATAAATTGTCAGAGATTTAATTTATATGAGATCCTTTTAATTACTTATCCTATGGGGAGATATCGGAGACTGGGGCACACGGAGAAATGAATTTAAAATTAGTTCGACTAACTTAAATCTGTAAGAATCGATTAGAAACTTAAAATCCCCCTGTCACCCCGTCGCCCCGTCTCCTAGAAAGGCTGCTGTAGAATTAAAGACTGTAAGTTAACTGCGATACCCTAACAAAATATCTAGACATACATAATATATGAATTCGATTGTAGAGAAACTGAAAAAGCACTTTAGCCAAGCATTGGTTGCAGCTTTTGGGGCGGAATTTGCCGAAGTAGATCCTTTAATTAATCCCACGAACAATCCTAAATTCGGCGATTATCAGTGCAATCTGGCGATGTCTTTAACCAAAAGACTGAAGCAAAATCCTCGAGAGATAGCCAAGCAGATCGTAGAAAATTTAAATGTTGCCGATCTTTGCCAAACTCCAGAAATCGCGGGGCCGGGCTTTATTAACTTGACGATCGAACCTAGTTACTTAGAAAAGGCATTGAGTGGGATTCAAAAAGATCCTCGTTTGGGGGTAGAAAAGGCTCAAAAGCCGCAAAAGATAGTAGTAGACTTTTCGAGTCCAAATATTGCTAAAGAGATGCACGTAGGGCATTTACGTTCTACTATTATTGGCGATAGTATTGCGAGAATTTTGGAATTTAGAGGTCACGATGTCTTAAGACTGAATCATGTCGGTGACTGGGGAACTCAGTTTGGGATGTTAATAGCTTATCTGCGCGAAACATATCCAGAGGCTTTAACTACTGCTGATGCTTTGAATTTGGGGGATTTGAATTTATTTTATAAACAGTCTAAAAAACGCTTCGATGACGATCGAGAGTTTAAAGAAACTGCCAGGGAAGAAGTAGTTAAGTTACAGTCGGGACAAAAAGACAGTCGCAATGCTTGGCAATTATTATGCGATCAGTCGCGGCGCGAATTTCAAAAAATTTACGATCGCCTGGATATCGATCTCAATGAAAGGGGCGAATCTTTTTACAATTCTTTTCTTCCTGATGTGGTTAAAGAGTTGGACGAAAAAGGTTTGTTAGAAGAAAGTGATGGGGCTAAGTGTGTATTTTTAGAAGGTTTTACTAATAAGGCTGGCGATCGGTTACCTTTAATCGTCCAAAAATCTGATGGTGGTTTTAATTACGCGACTACCGATCTAGCTGCTTTAAAATATCGCATTAATAAAGACGAAGCCGATCGCATTATTTATGTAACTGATGCGGGTCAATCAAATCATTTTGCTGCTGTATTTCAAGTAGCAAAAAAGGCGGAAATATTGCCGGAAAATATTGAAGTGGTTCACGTTCCTTTTGGTTTGGTATTGGGAGAAGATGGCAAGAAGTTTAGAGCTAGATCTGGGGAGTCAGTAAAATTAAAAGATTTGTTAGATGAAGCGGTCGATCGCGCTCGGACGGCTTTAGAACAGGTATTAGCAGAAGAAAGCAGATCCGAATCAAAAGAATTCATCGATAACGTTGCTAATGAGGTCGGTATTAGTGCTGTTAAATACGCCGATTTGAGTCAAAATCGTACTAGCGATTATAAATTTAGTTACGATAAAATGCTCGAACTTAAAGGAAATACAGCCCCTTATTTACTTTACGCTTACGTGAGAGTTCAAGGTATTAGTCGTAAAGGTGATATCGATTTCAATAATTTACCAGCAGATATTGAGATTATTTTAAAGCAACCAGAAGAACTAGCTTTAGCAAAACATATTTTACAATTATCGGAAATAATTGCGGCAATAGAAAAAGATTTGTTTTTGAATCGTCTGGGAGATTATTTATACGAACTCAGTAAAAAATACAATCAATTTTACGAACAATGTCCCGTATTACAAGCAGAAGATCCAATTAAAACATCTCGTTTGGTATTATCGGATCTGACAGCAAAAACTTTAAAATTAGGCTTGTCTTTATTGGGGATTTCAGTCTTAGAACGAATGTAATAGCAAACACAAAAATTTAAAATATTCTCTATCTTTGCGCTATTTTGTATCGGCGATTGCATAGTCATTGCTAATAATTAAGGTTATGATGGCGGTAATTTCTCATCTATCTATTTTTTTTTATAGTTAGGGCTATAGCGATCGCGATGGACTATCAAAAATTTAGCGCAGAACTACCAAAATTCTATGCAAATTGGGGCGAAGATGATATACAACCCTTATCGAACAAATTTGCCGAAATCTTAGATCGGATGGGTGGCTCGACAACTGCCAACATCCTGCAATTGCTAAATTTAGCAGTAGAATGTCTCGAAGCAGATGAAATTTATTGCCAAATCGGTTGCGATCGCGGCGTGAGATTGATTGGAGCTTTGCTAAACCAGCCCGAGTCGATGGCTTATGCTGTCGATAATTTTACAGAGTTTGATGAGACAGAAGAAAATCTTGCCCAGCTCGGGGAAAATTTATCTCAATTCAACCTAGACGATCGAGTTTTATTTTGCAATCTTGATTTTGAAGAGTTTTTTTTCGATTTAGCACAAATCGATCCCGATAGCAAAATCGGAGTCTATTTTTACGACGGAGCGCACGATTATCGCTCGCAATTGTTAGGACTGATGCTAGTCAGACCCTTTTTAGCACCAAAGGCTTTAATTATTATCGACGATAGCAATTATAGTTGCGTCAAACAAGCCAGTTGGGATTTTTTGGCAGCTCATCCTCAATCGCAATTAGTCTTAGATTTAGCCACAGCAAAAGACGCTCATCGCAGTTTTGGCAATGGAATTCAAATTATTAGTTGGGATAGAGATCGAACAACCCTAGATGATTGGGAAAATTTTGCTAGTAAATTTAGAGATCGCCATCTGATAAAAGCAATTAAAGATTTCCATTGTGAGTTTGAATTTAATCAAAAACCAGCCACAGTGCAACAACTGCACCAACAAGCAGCAGAATTAATCGATCGAGGGGATTCAGAAGCAGCAGAACAAAAGTATATTGAAGCATTAAAATGGCAGCGCAATAATGCCAATATTTGGCACGATTTGGGAATGCTTTATTTTGAGCAATCGCGATATAGAGATGCGATCTCGGCCGTAGGTAAATGCTTAAAACTTGATGGAACGAAAGCCTTATTTCATTACAGTATGGGTTTAATTCTAAGTGAATTTAGGAATTACGATATAGCGAGCGAAGCTTATAAAAAAGCGATCGATTTAGACAAAAAAATGTTAGTTGCCTATCTGAACTTAGGTAATATCTTAGTAACTTTAGAAAGATTTACGGAAGCAGAATCTTTATATCATCAAGCCCTAGAAGTACCTCTAGAACATTTTGGTATTTATAATAATTTAGCTAATATTTTGACAACTTTAAATAAGTTTTCTGAAGCTCAGAAATATTACGAAAAAGCATTAGAACTAGAGCCGGAAGATGAGGATGTTATTAATAGTCTCAAAATAGTGCGTCAAATTCAAGAAGAGCCGCTCAAGCAAGATTGGTTTTTAGGAGTTTGGGCACAGGATAAATCAGAATACGACAAGGCGATCTCTCATTTCAAAAAATATCTAGAAAATCATACTGAAGATCTTGATTGTTATTTTCGGATTGGGTTTTGCTACGAAAAAAAGAAAAAATCAGCAGAAGCGATTGAGTATTATAAAAAAGTACTAGAATACGATCCTAAAGTAAAATATGCTTATCTTCGCATTATCTCTACTTTCCTAGAAATAGGAAATATTCAAAAGGCTCAAAATTATGCAGATAAAGCGGCTAACTTATTCCCCGATAATTTAGCTTTAAAACTACAAAGACAACAAATTTTACCGAGACTATACGATAGTACCGAAGAAATAGATTTTTATCGCGATCGCTTTGAGAAAGAGTTAAATTATATAATTGAAAATACTAGCCTCGAAGATAAAGAAAGCCAAAAAAATGCTCTAATAGGCATATCTAATACAAATAATTTTTATCTTAATTATCAAGGTAGAAACGATGTCGAATTACATAAAAAATACGGTCAATTTGTCCATAGAGTAATAGCAGCTAACTATCCAGATTTAGTTAAACCATTACCTATGCCACCTTTAGCTGATGGCGAGAAAATACGCGTCGGATATGTTTGTAGCTGTTTCCGATATCATAGCGTTAGTAAATTATTTTTAGGATGGTTTGAGAATTACGATCGAGAAAAATTTGAATTTCATTGTTACTATCCTCATTCTATTTTCGATGAAGTTACAAATGACTATAAACTTGCTAGCAAATCTTTTTATCACAATCCAACTAATTCTTATGAAATTGACGAGGTGTTAAAGCCTTTTTACAAGAAAATTCTAGCCGATAAATTACATATATTAGTGTATTTAGATATCGGTCAGCTATCTACAATTCATTTAATGGCAGGTCTGAGATTAGCACCGATTCAATGTCAAACTTGGGCGCATCCAATTACTTCCGGTATTCCTACTATCGATTATTTTCTTTCTAGCAATTTAATGGAGCCAGAAAACGGCCAATCTCATTATGCTGAAACTTTAATTCGTCTGCCTAATATAGGAGTATGTTTCACTAAACCTGCTTTGCCAGAAAATCCTAAAGGGCGATCCGATTTAGAATTACCAGAAAATGCAACCATCTATTTATGCTGTCAAAATCTAATCAAATATTTACCGAAGTACGATTATATTTTTGCTGCTATTGCTAAAGAAGTTCCTGATGCTAAATTTACCTTTTTATCTCTTGCTCGAGATGAAGTAATAGAACAATTTAAAGCTCGTTTGCAAAGAGCTTTTGCTAGCTTTAATTTAGATAGCGAACAATATTGCATCATCTTACCAAAATTAAATTTTAACGATTATCTGAGCTTAAATTTAGTTTCTGATATTTTTCTCGATAGTTTTGCTTGGTCTGGGGGAGTAACTACCCTAGAAGCGATCGCCTGTAATTTACCTGTTGTAACTTGTCCGGGAGAATTTATGCGGGGTCGTCATACATACGGAATTTTACAAATGTTAGGAGTAACCGAAACTATTGCTAAAGACGAACGAGAATATATCGAAATTGCGGTACGTTTGGGCAAAAATCAGGCTTTAAGAGCAAATATTGCCGATAAAATCGCAAACAATCATTCTCGTTTGTATGGCGATTTGACTTGCGTTAGAGCTGTTGAAGAATTTTATCAGCGCGTTGTTCGAGAGTATTCCTTAGAAATTTAAATCATGGATTATCAAAAATTTAGCGCAGAACTACCAAAATTATATGAAAATTGGGGCGAAGATGATATACAACCAAAATTGCCAAAATTTAAACAAATCATCGATCGCATTCCTACTTCTATTGCTCCTAATATTTTACAATTACTCAATTTAGCAGTAGATTGTCTCGAAGAAAATGAAGTGTATTGCGAAATTGGGTCTTTTCCAGGAGCAACCTTAATTGGTGCATTGTTAGATAATCCTGAAACTATTGGTTATGCAGTTGAAGCCGATATTTCTGAAGAAAAATTAGAGCAATTTATTCTATTTTTGTCTGAGTTTGGTCTCGACGAGCGAGTCATTTTTTGTCAGCAAACTTTTGAAGAATTTTTTTTTGATTTAAGAGAAGTTGAAAATCACAACCCGATCGGTGTTTATTTTTATAATGGTCATTTCGATTATCGTTCTGTTTTACTAGCATTATTATTGGCTAAACCTTTTTTTTCGCATCGAGCTTTAATCGTAATTAATAATACTAATTTTAGCACTACTCGGCAAGCAAATTATGATTTTATTGCGTCACAAAGAGAATGTAAATTACTTTTAGATCTACCGACTTCTCAAAAATGCAATATAAATTTTGGTAACGGAATTCAAGTTTTTAGTTGGAATCTATATCGCGCTGAAATATATAAATGGTCAAGTTTTTCTCAAATATTTCGTTACCAACCAATAATTCAAAATATTTACGATTTCTGTGTTGACTTTGAGTTAAATAAAAAACCGTTAGCTGTCGAAACAAATTTAACAGAAGCTAGAAATTTAATCAATTCTGGAAATTTCCAAGCAGCAGAACAAAAATATTTACAAGCTTTACAATGGGATGATAATAATTCTCAAATTTGGCACGAATTAGGATCTTTTTATTATAAAATTCAGAAATATAAAAAAGCAGAAATAAATGTATTAAAAGCAATTAAGATAGAACCTAAAATTGCCGAATACCATTACACTATGGGTTTAATTCAAGAACAGCTTCAGAATGTTGAAATAGCAATTAAAGCTCATCAAAATGCGATCGCACTAGATAAAAATTTAGTAGATGCATACAAAGAATTAGGCTATCTTTTTGGCATCTCTCACAGATATGAAGCGGCAATAGCTAATTATGAAAAATATTTAGAAACAAATATCGGCGATACTTACTTATATACATCTTTAGTTGTATGCTATAAACAATTAAACCGAAAAGAAAAAGCACTTGATATTTATCACTTGGCGATTAAGCACTACCCTGATTTTATAGATTTTTATCTGCCTTTAATCTTAAACCTTCAAGAAATAAATCAAACTAAAGAAGCGATAGAAACAGTGGAGCGAGCTATTGAGCTATTTCCTGAAAATATAGCATTCAAAATAGAAAGATTTAGAATCTTACCAATTATTTATCAGAGTAGCAAAGAGATCGATTATTACCGTCAAAGATATGCAGAAAATTTAGATATATTAGTCAATGAAATATCTTTAGATAGCGAGTCTTCTAAAAAAGATGCTTTACAAGCTTTAGAATTTAGAACTAATTTTTATTTACAATATCAAGGTAAAAATGACTTAGAATTGCAAATAAAATACGGGCAGTTAGTAAGCAAAATTATGAAAGCTAACTATCCGCAATGGACGATTCATAAATCTATGCCTCCTTTAACATTATCCGGCAAAATTAGAGTGGGCTATATTTCCAAATATATGCGCTTTCACAGTGTAGGAAAATCATCTTTAAGCTGGATAAGCAAACTCGATCGCCAACAGTTTGAAATATATTGTTACTACCCCGATGAAAGTGGATGCGAATTTACTAACAAATTTCAAGAACATAGCGATGTATTTCATCAAATTACTACAGATCTAGAAACCATATGCAAACAAATTTTAGCCGATCGATTGCATATATTAGTATTTTTAGATATTGGTATGGATCCTTTAATGACACAACTCGGTGGCTTGCGTTTAGCTCCGATTCAATGTGTAAGATGGGGACACCCAATTACCACAGGATTGCCGAATATTGATTACTATATATCTAACGATTTAATGGAGCCAAAAAACGGTCAAGAACATTACTCAGAAAAATTAATTCGTTTACCTAATATTGGAAAATGTTATCCTAAACCCTCTTTGCCGCACAATCCTCAAAAACGTTCTTATTTTGGATTAGTAGAAGAAGAAATTATTTATTTATCTCCTCAATCTTCCTTTAAATATTTACCTCAATACGATTATATTTTTCCTGCGATCGCCGAACAAGTTCCTGATGCTAAGTTTGTTTTTTTATGTGGTAGTGTTAGTAATTCTCTAGCTGAAAAATTTCGTCATCGTTTGCACCAAGCTTTTGCTAAATTCGATCTCAATAGCGATCGATATTGTTGTTTTTTATTAGAAAGATTGAATCATTCCGATTATCTAAGTTTAAACTTAGTTTCTGATATATTTCTTGATAACTTGGGTTGGTCTGGAGATAATACTACCCTAGAAGCGATCGCCTGTAATTTACCGGTTGTAACTTGTCCGGGAGAATTTATGCGGGGTCGTCATGCATACGGAATTTTACAAATGTTAGGAGTAACCGAAACGATCGCCCGAAATGAAGGAGAATATATCGAGATCGCAGTAGGTTTGGGCAAAAATCCGGCTTTAAGAGCGAATATTGCCGAGAAAATAGCAAACAATCATTCTCGTTTGTATGGGGATCTGACTTGCGTTAGAGCGGTTGAAGAATTTTATCAGCGTGTTGTTCGAGAGTATTAGTTTCAGCCAGTACGTTAGAAGCGATCGCCTTGCTTCTTACCAGATTATTAGAAATTCAACAAATTATTGCTAAAAATGAAATCGACTGATATCGCTTTGAATTTAGGTAATAATTACCAATTTAAAACTGCAATTGCATCAAAATAAAAAGAATTTTTTTTTGTTTCTATGACAATATTATTTCGAGTGAAGCTTTAGAGCGATTTTATAAGAGCGTTGTTAAAACAAGGCGATCTAATTAAAGCGGGATCGATTAATTTACATGACAATATTTTTGAAATTTAATAGCTCGATCTTTTTGTTTATCTAAAAAAGCGATCTTTTATTTTAAAACTTTATTTTTTTATTTTCTGTTTATTTTCTTCTATAGTTCTCTTAAAAGTAGTAAAATTGAAAAATTTCTTAGCTATGATATAGCAATTTTTCTATCTAAAGGATGATTTTTTTATTTTTGAAATATCTACATACAACTTTAACTGTTGATTTTGAGCTTTACCTTTACAAAGGTTATTTTTTTTTTAATAATATCTAGCGTTGAGTATAATTGGCTAAAAAAAATTGAAGAGTAATAATACAGCAAATCAAGTAATTAAGTCAAGCGCGAATTGGCTTTGATAAGAAACAAGGCAAGGTCTTAAAATTTTGTTAACCTTTTTCATATTGTTTACCTTAAATCAGTACCCAAAAAAATAAAACTAGGTAAAATAAGGAAAAAACAATCTTTTTTCCACAGAATGAATAGTTGGACTTAAAAGATGATAAACAATAAAAAGCTCAAACGTGTTTAGCTGTAATATGGTATCCTGCACAATGGGGAGCAAAAAAGATAGTAACAAGCTCAAAATGGTAAGATCCCCTAAAGCCAGTTAATGTTTGTAGTAATAAAGAAAAGAAGAAAGCAAATATTATGAATCAGATCCAAGCTAGATTTGAAGCTACGGATAAAGCTTTTCACGTAGAAGGTTACGAAAAAATTGCGTTCAGTCTCGTATATGTAAATGGGGCATTTAACGTCGAAAATTCAGAAATAGCAGACAGTTACCAAAAATTTGGACGCTGTTTAATGGTCATAGATTCTAACGTTTATGGTCTTTATAAAGAGCAGATTCAAAATTACTTCGAACATTACAAAATAGACCTGACCGTTTTTGATTTAATTATTAGCGAACCCAACAAAAGTATCAAAACATTTGAAAAAATAGTAGATGCTTTTGCAGATTTCGGGTTAGTTCGTAAAGAACCAGTTTTAGTAATTGGTGGAGGCTTAATCACTGATGTAGCGGGTTTTGCTTGTTCTGCATATCGTCGCAGCAGCAATTATATTCGCATTCCTACTACATTGATCGGCTTGATCGATGCTAGCGTTGCGATTAAAGTTGCAGTCAACCACAAAAAGCTTAAAAATCGTTTGGGAGCATACCATGCTTCTAAAAAAGTTATCCTTGATTTCTCCTTTTTACGCACCTTGCCGATCGCACAAGTACGTAACGGCATGGCAGAATTAATTAAAATTGCCGTAGTAGGAAATAAAGAAATCTTCGAACTGTTAGATAAATACGGCAAAGAATTGCTCGAAACAGGTTTCGGACATGGAGAAGGAGGTACAGAAGAACTTAGGGAAATCGGGCATCAACTAACCTATAAAGCGATCGAAAGTATGCTGGAGTTAGAAGTACCGAACCTACACGAATTAGATCTCGATCGAGTAATTGCTTTCGGCCATACCTGGAGTCCTACTTTAGAATTAGCCCCTCGCGTTCCCATGTATCACGGCCACGGTGTCAACATCGACATGGCATTTTCAACCACGATCGCAGCGATGAGAGGTTATATAACCAAAGAAGAACGCGATCGCATTCATAGCTTGATGAGTCGTATCGGCCTGTCTTTAGACCATCCCTTCTTAGAAATAGACTTAGTTTGGGATGCTACCGAATCTATTACTTTAACTCGAGACGGCTTACAAAGAGCGGCAGTTCCCAAACCGATCGGGACTTGTCACTTCATCAACGACTTAACTCGAGAGGAATTAGAAGAAGCGATCGCCGAACACAAAAGGATCTGTGCGGACTATCCTCGCGCTGGTGAAGGAGTAGACACTTACATGACCAGCTTAGAAACAGAATTAGTAGGAAGTGCGATATGAGTAGTGAAACCCTGGTGACAAAAAAGACCGCCAGACCAGTTACTCCTCTAGGTATTCTGAGCGAAGAACTTCAGAAAACAGTAGAACAAATCGAACGGGATGACAAAATTCCCGCCGACCTGGCCGCTTCTGTAAAGAAGGCATACAACCTGGCAGTCGGAATAGATCTATATTTGCAAGATCGTAGCACATCAGAGTCGATCGCACTAACTAAACTTAAAGAAAAAACTAGTGCTGAAGACTGGAGCAAAAGATTTTCTGACGGCGAAACAGTTCGTCAGCTAGAACAAGAGATGCTTTCGGGCCATATCGAAGGGCAAACCCTGAAAATGTTTGTTGCCATGATGGGTGCTAAAAACATCTTAGAAGTAGGAATGTTTACCGGATATTCCGCCCTAGCGATGGCAGAAGCATTGCCAGACGACGGCCGCTTAGTTGCTTGCGAAGTCGACGAATATGTCGCCAATTTCGCGATCGACTGCTTTAAAGTCTCGCCTCACGGCAGCAAAATTGAAGTGAAAGTAGCCCCAGCATTAGCAACAATGCAACAATTAGCAGATGCTGGAGAATCCTTCGATTTAGTCTTTATCGATGCGGATAAGAAAGAATACGTAGACTACTTTAATTTACTCGTAGAAACTAATCTACTAGCACCAAAAGGCTTTATCTGCGTCGATAATACTTTATACCAAGGACAAGTATATCTACCAGAAAACCAAAGAACTGCCAACGGAGAAGCGATCGCAAGGTTTAATCTTACCGTGGCAGAAGATCCGCGAGTAGAACAAGTTATCTTACCCTTGCGAGACGGTTTGACTGTTATTAAACGAAAGCAATAGTCATTTAATAAGTAGAGATGTTACCTAAAATATCTCTACTTTTGCCCGTCTCAATTAGATTTTTGGTGAAAAAAATGACACAAATACTGTTTGTAAACAGGTCGTTTGTTGGCGTATTTAAAACATTCGTCACTCTGCTACTATTGTTGGTTGTCTTGCCTTTCTCTTTAACCGCAGTTCTAGCATCTTTGTTTTGGAATTTAATAACTTTTCCATTTCGCAAGAAAGTCAGCAAAGCAGAGAATTCTAAAAGGATTTTAATTACTGGGGCTAAGATGACAAAAGCCCTACAATTAGCCAGATCTTTTCATGCTGCCGGACACCAAGTTTTTTTAGTCGAAACTCATAAATATTGGCTGTCGGGTCACAGATTTTCTAATGCAGTAAAAGGTTTTTATACCGTTCCCGCACCGCAAAAAGATCCCGAAGGTTACTGTCAAGCATTGCTAGATATTGTCAAACGAGAAAAAATTGACGTATTCATTCCCGTTTCTAGTCCTGTTTCTAGTTATTACAGTTCTTTAGCTAAACCTTTACTATCTCCCCATTGTGAAGTCATACATTTCGATGCAGAAATTACGGCAATGTTAGACAATAAATATACATTTTGCCGCCAAGCTAAAGAATTAGGATTGTCCGCTCCAAAAGTATTTTTAATTACCGATCCGCAACAAATTATTGACTTCGATTTTGTAGCAGACGGCAGTAAGTATATTGTCAAAAGCATTAAATACGATTCCGTAACTCGTTTGGATTTGACAAGATTTCCTTTTGAAGGAATGGAAGAGTATGTTAAAAAACTGCCGATCTCTAAAGATAGACCTTGGGTAATGCAGGAGTTTATTAAAGGGCAAGAATTTTGCACCCACAGCACCGTCAGGAAGGGTAAAATCAGACTGCATTGCTGTTCTAAATCTTCTCCATTTCAAGTAAACTATCAACAAGTTGAAAATAAAGAAATTTATCGCTGGGTAGAAAATTTTGTTAAAGAATTGAACTTAACCGGGCAAATTTCTTTCGACTTCATTCAAGCAGCAAACGGCAAAGTTTACCCGATCGAATGCAACCCGAGAACCCATACCGCAATTACAATGTTTCACGACCATCCAGGGTTAGCAAATGCTTACCTTCAAGATAGTCAAAATGAAACAGAAAAGCCGATTCAACCTTTAGCAAATAGCAAACCAACTTATTGGTTGTATCACGAACTTTGGCGGTTAACTTCGATTCGATCTTTTACCGATTTAAGTGCTTGGACGAATAAAATTGTTCGGGGTACGGATGGCATATTTAAAGTTAGCGATCCTCTGCCATTTTTAGCCGTTCACTACTGGCAAATACCTTTACTTTTACTTGACAATACCCGAAAATTAAAAGGCTGGGTGAAAATCGATTTTAATATCGGTAAACTAGTCGAAGTAGGAGGAGACTGATAATAGTATTTAGAGCTAGATAAAAATATGTCCGATCGAGTTGTAATCGCCGCTACTTTCATTGGCTTTGTTTTGTTATTTACCGTTATCGGGATCTATTCAGCCACCCGCAAACAAAATACCACTACCGACTATTTACTTGCCAGCAGAAACGTTAACCCCTGGTTGACCGCACTCTCATCAATGGCAACCGGTCAAAGTGGTTTGTTGTTCGTCGGTCAGGTAGGATTTGCTTATACAGCAGGAATTTCAGTAATTTGGCTGACATTAGGCTGGGCGATCGGCGATTATCTCGCTTGGTTGTTAGTTTTTGGCAAATTAAGAGATATTTCCGAACAAACTGGTTCGGAGACAGTTTCGGCCTTTCTCGGACAAAATCTGAAAGGAGAACGGACGATCGTCGTCATATCAGCAATAATTACGATAGCTTTTCTTGGCACTTACGCTGCAGCTCAGTTAGTAGCAGGAAGCAAAGCACTCGAAGTCATGTTTGGCTGGCCGAACTATATCGGCATTATCCTCGGAGCAATTATAGTCGTTATTTATTGCTTTTCTGGCGGAATCAGGGCCTCGATCTGGACTGATACGGTACAAGGAATAATTATGATCGCTTCTTTGTTACTGTTATTAGTTGTTGCTGTGGCTAATTGCGGTGGTTTCGGTCAATTATGGACGCAATTAGGTAAAATAGACCCTTCATTAGTCGATTTAAGCCCTTCTAGCCTGCGGTGGGGATTTTTCCCTTTTTTCCTGGGTTGGATCGTAGCAGGTTTCGGTGTCGTCGGTCAGCCCCACATTTTAGTTCGGGCGATGGCGATCGATTCTGCTAAAAATATTAATAAAGCCCTCAATATTAAAGTTATTGGCGGTTTGACAACTTCTTTATGCGCGATCGGGATCGGTTTGACGGGACGGGTTTTAATGCCAGAATTAGCTCCTCCTGGAGGAGATCCAGAGTTAACTTTACCTTTTTTATCTCAGCAATTATTATCGGCTTTTTTAGTTGGCATGATGTTGGCGGGATTATTTTCAGCCACCATGTCTACTGCCGATTCTCAAATTTTATCTTGTTCGGCAGCTTTAACCCAAGATATTTTTCCCAATTTAGCTAAGTCTTATAATTTAGCTAAACTAGGCACTTTAACAGTTACTACCCTCGTTTTAATTATTGCTTTATCGGGAGATAATAACGTCTTTTCTTTAGTGACTTTTGCTTGGTCTATATTGGCTGCTAGTTTGGGGCCTTTATTATTAGTCAGAGTTTGGCGTTTACCCATCGAAACAAAAGAAGCGATCGCGATGACGATCGGGGGGATTGTTGCTGTTTTAATGTGGAAACAATCTGGCTTATCTGGTGCTGTTTATGAAGTGCTTCCAGGAATGTTGGCAAGTATTTTAATTTATGCGATCGCTCGAGTTTCGATCGGCAATAATTCAGCTCGATCGTAAACTTGAAAATTACTAATAATCATCTAGCAAAGAATCTGGCTCAATTATTATCTCCACAAATTATTTTTCCTTTTTCTGAAGTTCAAAAAACTAATTGTTTTTTGCACGAGTTAAATCCCTCAGCATTACAAGATAAAGTATTTTTAGCGGGGCGGATTAGTTCGGAAGTAAATCTAGTTAAAATTAAAAATATTTTTCAACAATTAATCGATCGTCATGCCAGTCTGCGGAGTAAATATCAAGCCAGAGACAATCGATTACTTCAAGAAGTTCGTGAAAATGCCGTTCTCGACTTTAAAAAAATAGATCTTTATAATTCTGATTTGGATGAATTAAATCGAAGCTTGTTAGATGCTGTAAAACAACCTTTTAACTTACAAGAAAATTATTTATTGCGAGTTCGTTTGTTTCAGCGATCTGCCGAAGATTATATTTTATTAATTACCCTCCATCAATTGGCAGGCGATCGACAATCTTTATTCATTTTATTGTCTGAGTTTTTAAGTTTATATAATTCGGAAAAATTACCGCCTTTAAATAGCAATTATCAGAATTACGTTACTCGATAATTGAATTTACTAAATAGTAACGAAGTTAGCAAAATTGTTAATTATTGGGAAAATGAATTAAGTGGAGAATTACCAGTTTTAAGTTTGCCCACAAATAAATCTTTACCGCTTTTGAGAACTTACAACGGTTCTGCTTGTAAATTCACCTTCGATCGCTCTACAACTGACAAACTAAAACAATTAGCTAAACAACAGAAAACAGAATTAAAAAATCTATTACTTGCCGTATTTTAAGATACTACTTTATCGTTATTCTGGTGAAGAAGATCTTTTAATCGAAATTGTTCCCGTTCCCGGCAATCATTACACCTTTATCCTCGAACCACACGTTAAAGTCTTAGCCGAACGTTTAGCAACTCATCTCAAATAGGCATAACACCTAAGTAAAATCGATGGCGGTCGAGACAATCGATCGTCATTAATTTTAAGATTTCTTTACAAAATCATTCTTAGGAAAGATAAACAAACAGATTAGACAACTTTACAATATAAATCAGAAGGGCTAAATTGACAATAATTTAAATAGATACGGATAATAACTTAAATAAATCGCTATTTCCTTGGTTTAACACTGTTTTGTCCCGAGTTTGTCATTATTACCCCTTAACATTAGTTAATATAAGTACAAGATACTTAAATAACAAATAAACAGTAAGTCTTACGAATTACTTATGTATTCCCAATTTCCTTGGCTCACAACAATTATTTTATT
>CAYWIH010000101.1:0-6230 GCA_964458305.1 uncultured bacterium
TAGCTTTATTGTAGTCATCTAAAGCTAATTGCCATTTTTTTTGTTGATAATAAACTACGCCGCGACCCCAATAAAATTCGGCTAAAGAAGGATCGATCGCAATGGCTTTATAATAATTTTCTAATGCTAATTCTAACTTATCTTGTTTGGCATAACTATTAGCCCGATTATAATAATATTTTGCTAGTAGCCAATTGCTTGGAGCAGGTAAAAAATTAGATTTATTTGCTAATAAAAATTTTGGCTCTAGAATGGTGTTATTTTTATCGTTCGATCGGGCTACTATTGGAAAAAATAGATTAAAAATAAACAGGAGTAAAATTATTTTATTCGCTCTCACACTCTTCATTACTTTTCAAAAATTCAGATTTTAAATTACAGATTGAAAGATCGCCCAATTTATACCGTTTCTGTTTAATATTGCACTGTCGGGGTCAGTCGGTCTAGGTAGGAGGTCAATTAGGATAATAACTAAAGGCTCTTAAAGCATAGTTGATGTTATCTGTAGCTTGATTTTTCAGAATTGGTATTAGTCATAAAAAACTTCCAACCCAACTTATATTATCAACACCCTCGATCGCAAATCAACTTTCTTGAGAGTCGATCGACCTCAGCTTGGTAAACTAGAAAATATATTTTTTTTGGTGAATTTAAAATGCCAGATTCTATGATGTATCAAGAGGACTATTTTGTCGTCCTCGAATCAGACAAACCCGAAGTATTCCTGACTCCAGAAGAATTATTAGAAAAGCTTAAAGTTATATTACAAGAAAAGCCCGAAGAAGAGATCCCCGCACAAATCAAAAAATTTAGTTCGATCGAACAGCGAGCTACACACCTCAGAGATAATTATTGCGATCTTGATGTGGGGGAAGGAAATTATTTACAGTGGTATGTAGTTCGACTCGAAAAATAATTTAAGCTTCGACTGGTTGAGTTTCAGCTTCAGTTTCAACGAAAATTAAAGCTAGATCGATCGCATCTTCTTCTGGTTGGGTTATTTCTGCTTTAATATTCGGGCCGAAAAATTTCTCGATTTTTTCTTTTCGTTTTTGCCATTGTTCTAAAGGCATTAATGAAGAATCGAATTCTAAAATTAAAGTATATGCTCCGTCGGTTGCTGTTTCTCTAATCGAAACTAATTCGGGTCTTTCTTCGTCTGTAGGAGCTAAACCCAATCTTTGTAAAGATTCGTCTAAATGTGCTTCTTGACCGTAGCGATAGCGAGTAACATCTTCTCTAATTTGATTTTGAGTTTCGGTAGCTTGTTTTTCTCTTAATTCAAGCACTTCTCTTGAAGTTGGTTCGCTAAAAGGTATCGGTGTAAGTTCGGAAACTTTTAAGGCCAAACCACCTAAAAGAATGGGAACTCCATAAAATAATCCGGCTAAATTTAGGGTAGCATTACCGATACCGTATGCATAAATTCCTGTTAGTGTCAACGCACCGCCGACTACTAAACCCACAGATCCCAAGGACGTTTTCTGAAAAACCTTTACCATCTCAATATCTTTAAATAATTGTTTCAAATTATTATTATCGTTCTAAAAAGGTAATTTTTTCCAGGGCAGACAATAAAATCAAGAAAAAAACAAGACTTGGAAAGCTAGGCAATGAGAGTAACAGAGATAATAAATTCCCTTTTTCTGATTTCCGAAAGTAGTCTATTAGTATCAAAAGTCTGCAACTATCTTAATGCCAAACCCATCTTTTTAGATGGGTTCTCTTAAGCAATATTGATTAATTTAGTTTAATAACTTGGATCGATTGAAGCAGAGTTATTTGTGTTCGTGTTCGTGTTTGTGAACGCCAGCAGCATCAAGAACAACTTGATAAAATTCTGCTTCGCAGGAGTCTCCGCTATCGCAAATAGTGCCTTGAAGTTGGATTACTTCATAAGTTCTAAATTCTAAATTTCTATGAAATTCTCCTTTCTTTAATTCTTTAATACCCTCTTTGACTGCATCATCAAAACTGGTATTGGAGGATGCGATGATGCGAACCACATCTTGATGTTCGTTTTTATTAGATCCGTGCATGATTAATTTTCAATCCTAAAATAAATTTAGCGTACAAATATTACTTCAATCCAAGGTCTGAGTTTTTGTGCAAAAGAGCTTTTATCGTAATAATTGTTGATATCTCTGTCGTGTCATTCTCTGAGCATTAATATCGATACAGAACTCTTGTAAAAGCAATTAAAAACTCCCTACTAAGTACCTAGAGATGATGAAAGAGCGAAAAAACGAACGGCATACTTCCGCGCTAAAGTCCCGCGCTGAATACGTCAAACAAACAGCAGAACTATTAAATTTAAACATTCGCCCCGAATATTTGCCCCAAGTAGTCGATAATTTTCACAAAATAGCAGAAATAGCCGTTTTAGTGACAGAATTTAACTTACCCGAAAATATCGAACCAGCACCAAAATTCAAACCATGAACCTGCGATCGGATCTCAGCGAAATAACCAATAAAATTTTAAATCAGGAAACTACCGCTAAAAATATAATTACCGAGACTTTAAACAAGATCGATCGAAACGAGCAGCAATTAAACTGTTTTACGAACCTACTCAAAGAAAGAGCAATTTTCCAAGCAGAGAAAATAGATGCAGAAATAGCCTCGGGTAATAATCTTGGCCCCTTAACAGGAGTTCCTTTTGCAGTTAAAAACTTGTTTGATATTGAAGGTATTACCACTTTAGCAGGGTCGAAAATAAATGCCGAAAACCCCCCAGCGACTCAAGATGCTACCGCGATCGCTAAATTAAAACAAGCCGGAGCTATTCTCGTAGGTGCTACCAACATGGATGAATATGCTTATGGTTTTGTCACCGAAAACAGTCATTACGGATCTACTCGCAACCCTCACGACACAAGTCGCATTGCTGGAGGGTCTTCAGGAGGCTCTGCAGCGGCGGTAGCAGGTGGTTTAGTACCTTTTAGTCTCGGCTCGGATACTAACGGCTCTATTCGCGTTCCTGCTGCCTTGTGTGGGATTTACGGATTGAGACCCACTTACGAAAGTATATCCCGATCGGGTATGGCATTACTCGCCAGCAGTCTCGATTGTAGCGGGATTTTTGCCCGATCGATCCGAGATACTCTAACAATTTTCGAGATCCTTCAAGATGAAAATAAATATTGCGCCCCAGAATTAGATCGAGGCATAGAAAATATTAAAATAGCCGTAGCCAATACATATTTTAACCAAGGTGCAGAACCAGAAGCGATCGCCGCAGTAGAAAAAGTAGCAAAAATTTTAGGAGTTACTCGCACCATTACGATCCCAGAAGCCGATCGCGCTAGAGCAGCAGCTTATATAATTACTGCTACCGAAGGAGCTAATTTACATTTAAAAAATTTACGCGATCGTCCAGAAGATTTCGATCCGGCTACCCGCGATCGCTTTTTAGCAGGTGCATTAATTCCCGCTTCTTGGTATTTACAAGCCCAAAGATTTAGAAATTGGTGGCGCGATCGAGTTCTTGAGATTTTTCAAGATGTAGATATAATTTTAGCCCCAACTACTCCCTGCGTCGCCCCTCCCATCGGTCAAAAAACTGCGATCGTTGCCGGAGAAGAGATCTTAATTCGTCCCAATTTAGGTCGTTTTACTCAACCGCTTTCTTTTATCGGTTTGCCCGTACTATCTTATCCCGTAATGTTACCCAACAAACTACCTTTAGGAGTGCAAATCGTTGCCGCACCTCATAGAGAAGATTTGATTTTTAGAGTTGCAGCCTTTCTAGAACAAAAATGTTAAATATAATTCATTCGATCTTGACAGGACTTTGTCCGTAAGATCTAGAAAGATCGAGCGATCTCGAATATACTCTGAGGACTACCGTGTTAGCGGGCGATCGGGTATAAAATACAGAGACTAGATTAAGCTAAAATTATTTATCTGCAAATTTAAAAACAGAGATTAGAGAGACAAGAAAATGAGCGAAGCAACTATCAAAGAAAAAATCAGAGAAATTAAAGGAAAACGGACTTTTTTAGTAGAACTGCTCGAAAGACCTAATTTAGGAATTTTGCGGATCGATGTCAATCAAGCACTCGAAGAATTAGATGAATTGATCGAAGAATTTGAAAAAACTTTCCCTGAAGAAAAATCCTCAACATAAAATAAACTTATTTAAATCGCCATGCTCAGAGCCGGAATCGTAGGATTGCCAAACGTAGGTAAATCTACTTTATTTAATGCTTTAGTAGCTAATGCCAAAGCAGAAGCTGCTAATTTTCCTTTTTGTACGATCGAACCGAATGTAGGTGTTGTTTCCGTACCTGACGAACGTCTCGATGTTTTAGCAAAAATATCCAGTTCGAAGCAAATCGTGCCAACTCGGATCGAATTTGTCGATATCGCAGGTTTAGTAAAAGGTGCGAGTAAAGGAGAAGGACTCGGAAACCAGTTTTTAGCCAATATCAGAGAAGTAGACGCGATCGTCCAAGTAGTGCGCTGTTTCGATAGCGAGGATATCATACACGTTTCGGGGTCGATCGATCCGGTGCGGGATATTGAAGTTATTAATTTAGAATTAGTTTTAGCAGATCTCGCTCAAGTAGAGCGTCGCATTCAAAGAGTTCGCAAACAAGCTAAAAACGATAAAGATGCCGCAGTAGAATTAGCTTTATTAGAAAAATTAGTCCCCAGTCTCGATGAAGGTAAATTAGTCAGACAAATAGAATTAAGCGAAGACGAAGCAGAAATAATTAAACCCCTTAACTTGTTAACCGCAAAACCAGTAATTTACGCCGCTAATGTTTCCGACGAAGAATTAGCTACCGGAAACCAATGGGTAGAGCAAGTAAAGAAACTAGCCGCCGCAGAAAACGCCCAATTAGTGGTAGTATCGGCTCAAGTAGAATCGGAATTAGTCGAACTGTCCGACGAAGAAAGAGAAGACTTTCTAGCATCTTTAGGTGTTTCAGAAGGAGGCTTAAAGTCTTTGATTAAAGCAACCTACGAACTTTTGGGCTTGCGTACCTATTTAACCACCGGAGAAAAAGAAACTCGGGCTTGGACGATCCGCGTCGGTATGAAAGCACCCCAAGCAGCAGGAGTAATACATTCAGACTTAGAGAGGGGTTTCATTCGCGCTGAAACCATATCTTACAAAGATTTGGTGGAGTCTGGTGGGATGAGCGTAGCTAAAGAAAAAGGTTTAATTCGATCGGAAGGGAAAGAATACATCGTCCGAGAGGGAGATGTAATTTTATTCCGCTCCAATGTTTAATTAAGGGAACTTTAAGAAATTAGCTCGCTCTAAAGTAATTGGGAAAACAAATCGTTTTCTAATCAAACTAATTTGTCAGCAGTAAAGATAGAAGTAAAAATAATTTACGTAAGTCAAATAACACGGTATATCAGTAGTTTACGGGGATCTCGATCGACTATATTGTTAGTTTAATTATTTGATAATCTTATGTTTACCTTGGGGCGATAAGGTAAAAGCCATAGAGATTACATCTAACATTAGAAGGTTTGCCAACCATGTTATTAACTTATCAACAAACTGCTGACAACGCTTCTCAAAACAACGAAAAAGAAGAAGAAAGACTTCACTTCTACGAAAAGGGAGAAGAGATTCCTATGGTAAGTCAAGGAGTCTGGCAAGTCTATCGCGGTACAGTTCAATTGGGAATGCTTCATCCTACTGGTGCTGAAGTACTCTTAGGTTGGGCTTATCCTTTAACATTTTTTGGTAAATGGTTTACATACACAGAAACATACCAAGCCAAAGCCCTATCCGATGTCTATCTTAAGTGGTATTCCCTCAAAGATATCGAAGATTCTCCCTTTTTAGCTCAAAAAATTCTCGATCAAATTACTCGTAGAATGCGACAAACTGAAGCACTTCTTGCGATCGCTGGCATGAGAAGAGTAGAAGAACGCTTGCAACAACTGCTAGAATTGCTCAAAGATGAAATTGGTGAAGCGATCCCCGAAGGCACTAAACTCAAAATTCGTTTGACTCACCAAAATATCGCCAACGCGATCGGCACTACTAGAGTGACTATTACCAGACTTTTAGGGGATTTTCAACGTAAAGGTTACATCGCTATGGACAACGATCGTCAAATTATTCTGCTCGATCGTCAAAATAGTACCCAGAAAAGTTAAATCGTTTTTAATCCCGATCTATTAGTTGCTTTCTTAAGTTTTTTCGCTCGTTTTTATTAGCGACTTATCGGGATTTCCCTTTCCCTTTCCCTTTCCCTT
>CAYWIH010000101.1:6330-18720 GCA_964458305.1 uncultured bacterium
TTTCCCTTTCCCTTTCCCTTTCCCTTCCACTTCTAGCCGATCTTGTAGATAATCTTTTATCTACCTTCTCATACCCAATTTCTCTTGACAAAGACTCTAAAAGTTGTACACTAAACACATTAAGCTAATAACGCCACAGCCGACTTGGTAATAGCCGACTACGACGCACAAAGCTCTAGAAAAAACCAATCTAAAATTTTAACAAGAAGGTGGTATTCTTGCATTCTTTGATATGTCTGACAGTTTTTTTAGTGACAACTTTTTTGAAAATAGCAATAGACGAAGAAATTGCTAAAATATTGTTTTTTTCAATTTCAATGTTGTTTCTGTTTTTGAGCTTTTTATTTGCTAGCGGAATAATTAAAGTAGCGATCGCTTTGATTTTAGTCTTAGATCGTCTCTTAGCCAATTCTTTATTGTTAGGAAAATTTTCCTACTTATACCATCATTAAAGAATATAGAAGCTTCAACAGAGGAATTCAAAATGTAAATCATTTTATTCCCTACGTAGGGGGAGCTTACCGGTGGGATTGTCAAGTTGCAGATCGATTGCCAAGTGTAATAGTTAAAATCGATCGAGAAGATAAACAACATTCCCCTCTTTGGCTCTCAACACACCCCCATACTGAAGCAAGGATTGTTTATTTAGAAATGGGCAATCCTAGAAAATCATTTCGATCGCTACACTCGTAAAAGAGTAACCAAACACGACATTATTAAAGATAAAGTAGCTTTATCGTGGGCGAAACATCGAGAAAAATCTGACGAGAAAAATTAGAACGAGAATCAGATCGGATCGAGTTAGAAGAAAAATAATCTTACGAAGAGTCTATAAAAAGCTAGTTATCCTCGGTTTATTGTAAACCTATTATTAAGTAGCATTCCTTAAGTATAAAATTTTAGTATTATTAGCTCGGATCGCCAAGCAAAGCGATCGAACTCACACTTAACCAAAAACAATTAGCCACAAAATATAAATTAGGAAGTAAATATATTAAATTGGATTTATGAAGTCAGACAAAATTAGTTTAATAATATTGATAACCATTTTAATAGCTATGAAAGCAAGCGATCTGGTGGGAGGAGAAAGGCAAAAATTTACTTTCGAAAATCTGGAAAATTTTGCCAAAAATCCGATCGAACTCCAAATAAAGCAATCGCAACTATAATAATGTTTTCAGAAAAAAATCTCATACAAATAGGGTCTAGAAAAAAATAATTTAATTTTATTCAAACTGATTTACGATCGACGATAAAAGGCTTAAAGTTGACGAGATACATACTTTTATTTAGAAATACCATCTACAATTATCGACAGAGTGCAAATAAAAAGGAAATTGGTACGAGAGATCTTGTTACTGCTACTCGCGTAGTGAATTATAATTAGTAAATCCAAAATAATCGCAGCGATCGGGAAGTATGTGCCGCTTATTAGGCTATCTTGGCAAAAGTATCGAACTAAACAAAATACTGTACGAACCAGAACACTCTCTAATCGTACAAAGTTATCAACCAAAACAAATGGAAGAAGCCCTACTTAATGCCGATGGGTTTGGAGTAGGTTGGTACGACGATCGCAAAATAGCCGATCCTTATCGATACAGAAACATTCAACCAATTTGGAGCGATCTTAATTTACCTAGTATCAGCAAATACGTCAGATCTGAATGTATATTAAGTTACGTCCGCAGTGCGACACCAGGTTTAGCAGTAGACTTAAGTAACTGTCAGCCATTTAGCGACGATCGCCTTTTGTTCTTCCACAACGGTTATATTAAAAATTTTCGCAAAACCTTATATCGATCGATCCGCAACTGTTTGAACGATTATACTTACGAACTAATTAAAGGTACTACCGACTCAGAACATATTTTTGCTTTAATTATCGATCGCATTCAAGCAAACGGAGCGACAGATCTAAAAGCAGCATTACAAGAAGCATTAAGTAAATTAACTTACTTCGCTAACAAGCAAATCTATTTTTCTGCCAATGTAATGATTAGCGATGGCAAACAAATCGTTGCTTCTCGTTACGCTTCAAAATCCCCAGCCCCTACTTTATATTGGCTTAAAGACGATCCTAAATATCCAAAATCAGTAATTCTTGCATCCGAACCCCTATTTAAAGGAAACTGGAAAAGTTGCCCGGAAAATAGCATTATTAGCGTGGGAGAAGATCTTGAAATTAGAATCGATTCGATCGCTTAGAGAAGATCTCAATATAGCTTTAAAAAAATGTCGCCGCAATACTTTAGAATTACTCGCTAAAGTAGATCCTCAGAGTTTTTGCACCCAAGCCCATCCCGATTTTAGTCCCGTTGGCTGGCATTTCGGACATATAGCTTCGATCGAAAGTTATTGGATTTTAGAAAAATATGCCAGAATAGCACCAATATACCCCGAATACCGCCAACTATTTGCTGCTGACGGCTTACCAAAATACCAAAGACAACATTTACCTGCTCAAGAAGTCATTCAAGACTATCTCGATCGCGTCAGAAAAGAAGTTTTAACTTATCTCGAAATTGCACCAATAAAAAAAGAAGAACGCTTGTGGCGATGGCTGCTACAACACGAAACTCAACACAACGAAACCATTAACTTGGTTTTACAATTACTCCGATCGAGAAGCGATCGCGGCAATATTACCCTCAATTTTCCCAACGACTCTCCTTCAATAAAGCGATCGATCGCTTCAGAAATGGTCAAAATACCAGCAGGTAAGTTTAAAATCGGTAACAACTCGATCGAGGCAATGGATAACGAAAAACCAGCCCAGATAATTCATTTAGATTCTTACTATCTCGATCGCTATCCAGTTACTTGCAAACAATACGGCCAATTTATGGCTGCTGGTGGCTATCAAAACCGTCAATGGTGGTCGGATGAAGGTTGGCAATGGCTATCATTAAATCCCGTTTCTCAACCCCTCTATTGGTCTAATTCTAGCGACTGGGATAATTATCCAGTTTGTGGTGTAAGCTATTACGAAGCTCGAGCTTATGCCAATTATCTTGGCAAACGTTTACCAACCGAAGCAGAATGGGAAAAAGCCGCTACTTACAACCCTCACACTCAAACCAAACAAATCTATCCCTGGGGAAACGAACCACCTAGTGCTAAAACTTGTAACCATAATACTATTGTCGGACACACTACCCCAGTTAATGCCCATCCCCTAGGTAAAAGTCCGATCGGTTGCTACGATATGCTCGGTAATGTTTGGGAATGGACTGCTTCAATTTTTCAGCCTTATTCAGGATTTAAAAGTTATCCTTATCGCGGCTATTCTCGAGTCTATTTCGATAACCAACACTATGTTTTGCGCGGTGGTAGTTGGGCTACTCTTACCTGGGGTTTGCGATCGACTTTTCGCAATTGGTATCATCCCCACGTTCGTCAAATTTTATCCGGTTTTCGCTGTGCTGTTTGAATTTATTTCTTGCTAATCGATCGCTCTTTTAAAAGATTATATTTTGTCTCGATCGCCGACCTCAATACATATTTTTCTTTTTCTGTCAAAAAAAGTTTGGCTAGCTTAATTTTTCTTTACCAAGAAAGTCTAAAATACCTTTGTAATTATTTCGAGTATGATTTTAAAATATACGTAAAAAATAGCTTTGAGAAGCGGATACTAACTAATTTAAAAGGTTTAGCTAAAATTAGACATAGTAAACCCTTGGGGAGACATTAAAAATATAGCATTCAAATCCAGTTAATTCGTTACTTAAAAAATTTCCTTTGTAAAATTTAATATAAGCTAATTCAAATAATAAATAGAAGATACTCAATTTTGACTTATCTGTAGAGCAAAGATTTTCGGCGATCGCGCCATTAAAAATCTCAATACATATTTTCCTTCTGCTGTCAAAAAAAGTTTGGCTAGCTTAATTTTTCTTTACTAAGAAAGTCTAAAATATCTTTGTAATTATTTTGAGTATGATTTTAAAATATACGTAAAAAATAGCTTTGAGAAGCGGATACTAACTAATTTAAAAGGTTTAGCTAAAATTAGACATAGTAAACCCTTGGGGAGACATTAAAAATATAGCATTCAAATCCAGTTAATTCGTTACTTAAAAAATTTCCTTTGTAAAATTTAATATAAGCTAATTCAAATAATAAATAGAAGATACTCAATTTTGACTTATCTGTAGAGCTATTTTGCTCGATCGGATCTTTCGTTCCACCTTTCTAACAGTAAAGAATAGTTATCGGGTTGAGCTTCATAATTAAGAGTGCGATCGGATATATGTAGCCATTTTTGAGCTTGTTTTGTCCATAAATTGCCTACTGGCTTTATCCAACTGGTATCGTCGAGAGTACCTGGTTTAATATTGGTTATGTTTGGATTGCGAGAAGGGTTGTGAAAAAGTCTCGTACCGCACTCACCACAGAAAAAACAATTAACCTCTCTACCACTATCAGATTTGCGAGTCCATTGTTTGGGTTGTCCTTGGATTAGTTTAAAAGCTGTTTTTGGGATTGGCATTGACATACCGAAAGCAGAAGATGATTGCTTTTGACATTCTTTGCAATGACATACATAAATCGTTAAAGGCTGTGCTGTAATTTCGTATCTGATTTTTTTGCACTGACAACCTCCCTGGTATTTTACGGTCATTGTTTATTATTTTTTGTTGTTAAAGCGAATAATTTGATTCTGAAAAGTTACTGCAGAACCTCTTTTTAAAAATGCGATCGATAGTCGATCCGATCGCTTAGGAGTCGGTGACGAGAGTTATTTTTAAGGCGATGTAATGCTTGTTTGCCCCAAAATGTTTTAATTTCAAGGCGATCGAGATCTAGATTTAGGGGCAATTTTTCTGCAAAAGCACTCCCGACTATTACCGCAATAGATTTCATTCTGAAACTAATAAAACCACAGCGTGGACGCAAATCCCTTCTTCTCTTCCCACCGGCCCTAATTTTTCATTAGTAGTAGCTTTAATGCCGACGCGATCGAGATCTATGTTTAAAGTTTCGGCCAGTTTGGCGGTCATAGATTTAATATGGGGTTTTAATTTAGGGCGTTCGGCGACAATGACAGAATCGATGTTATTAATTTGCCAACCGCGCGATCGAATTAATTCGTTTACCTGTTTCAATAATAATAAACTATCCGCACCGGCCCATTTAGGATCGCTAGGGGGAAAATAGTGACCGATATCTCCCAAACTTAAAGCTCCTAACATAGCGTCCATAATTGCGTGAGTGAGAACATCAGCATCGCTATGACCGTCTAATCCTAAATGATGGGGGATATTTACGCCCCCCAAAATCAGCGATCGATTTTCTACCAGTCGATGAATATCGTATCCGTTGCCAATTCTGATTTTCATCTTAACTTCTTTTTAAGATCGGCCTGCTTGCTTGGTTTAACTATTCTTGATTTTGTTCTGGTTCGGTTTGTTGTGCTTGTTCTTCTGGTGGTGCTTCGGTTGCAGGAGTTTCTTCAGTATTATTATTTTCTGCTGGTTTTTGTTTGGCAGCAATTCCCAATAAAGATTTTACATAGCTACTTCCTGCGGTTAATCTTACTACTCCTCGATCGAGAAACTTTTTATTTCTTTTTTCGGATGCTGCAACAATTTGTTCGCCTAATTCTGCGCCAATTTTTTCTAGTTCTTCGATATTTTTATGTTTGCTGCAAATGTTTTTAGCCAACATATTTAATTCTTTAGTTCCTTTTCTGGTTGCTACGTCAATACCTTTTTCTGAAACTACTTTTTTTACCTTTCTCACCAAAGTTTTTTCAATTTTACTTTTGCTTAATTGTGATTGACCGGGCATACTTATGAAGCTCCAATAGTATTGCTTGATTATCTTGGACTGACCAAATGACTATCTTACAGCGAATCGGCCACCTTTTGCTAGCAAGAATTATTTTTGTTGGGCCAGAAATTCTGCTACAGTACGATTAAAATCCTCTGGATTCGCTAAATGTACCCAATGATTGCCAGGAATTTGAGAGATTTGTAAATTTTTTAAATAAGTTTTGTAGGGTTTGAGTTGCCAGGCCGTTCGATTCAGCCCTGCTTCTGGTTTAATGAAAAGAGTGGGAATTTTAATTTCTTCTGTCAGTCCGGCTACTTGCATTACTTCGGTAAAAATTTCGTTCCGAGCTGCTACAGTAAATTTGCTGCCCCAAGTACCGTCAGCTTTTTCTTCGATGCCAGCCCAAAATGCTTGTTGTTGTAAATTGCTCCAGTCGCGATATTGTTTGAGAGTTTTAGCCAGTTTTTCGGCTTCCTCTTGACTCGCAAAAGGCCCCATAGCTTTGAGAAAAGGTAAAACTCGATAAAAAAAAGGAAAAGTTATCTTAGCAAAACTGGGAATTTTATTAATAAAAAACGGATCTACCAAAATTAAACTGCGAAAGCGTTGCGGATTTTTAGTCGCCCAAATAGTTAATAATTTAGCACTCCAAGAATGGGCAAGAACGTTAATTTTATTATCCCATCCCAGACTTTTAATTAATGCTTCTAAATCTGCGATCGCGCTGTTAAAAGTATAATCTTTATTTGGTTTGCTGCTTTCTCCATGTCCTCGCAAATCTGGGGCAATAACATGATATTTTGAAGCTAGATAATCTCCCAAATTAGACCAAACTACCGCAGTGTCTGCCATACCGTGTAACAATAATATCGGTTCTTTTCCTCCTCCAAGCCCTTCTAAATAAGATATTTCTAAATCTTCTACTTGCAATTTTTTTCGTAACATTTTTTTATTCAACGAGTAATAAATTTTTAATTTTATAATCGCTTTGCTCTCTACAATTAGGAGAAAATATTATCCTCTTATAAATCGATAGAGAAAAATTTTAATAAAAATAAAATTATTTTTTATCGATCGGAAAATCGGTAAAATAACCATCGATTCCTAATTGAATTAAATCATTTTTTTCTGCTTCTGGATTGCCCTTATATTGATTAGCTAAAAATATATCTTCATTACGTAAAGTCCAAACATGAACTAACAATCCTGCTTCGCGAGCATCTTCAATTAAACTCGTTGGAGCGAGTAAATTATTATCTTCATCTTTGGGCAAAATTAATTCTTTAGCAACCCCGATTCCCGATGCATAAGAAGCTATTTGTGTCAAGCCTTCTTTAGCAATCAGATCGCGGTAAGTGCGCCGATCGCCCCGACAAATAAAATCGTAAGGAGAGCCAGAAGCCGCAATTAATTGAATTAGAGGTAATTTTATCGCATTTTTGGCCATTAAATCCGTTAAATCGGTTTTGAGATTGTTTGCTTCAAAAGATTGGATAAAAACTCGTCGAGGATCTGTAAAATTTTTCGCAACTAAAGTAGCAATTAACAATTCTTCAGTTGACAAACTGCCATGAGAACCGTCGATAAAAGTAGGAAAATCGAAATAAGTTGGGTGTTTAGTTTCCGGGTAAATCCCAATTTTACGGCCGGTTTTAGCTTCAACTTCTAAGACTAAATCGATAATTTCTGCAAAAGTAGGAATTGTAAATAAAAGATCGTATTGTGTATTATCCGGTCGGATTTGTGGTAAACGTTCTTTAGCCTTTAAAGACTTTAATTCTGCCAAAGTAAAATCTTCAGCAAACCAGCCAGTAATTTCAGAACCATCGATCGATTTAGTAGTGCGACGCTCGCGAAATTCTGCGAGATCGGCCACATTAGTAGTAGAAGAAATTTCATTTTCGTGACGAGCGACTAAAATACCATCTTTGGTCGGAACTAAATCCGGTTCGATAAAATCAGCACCGAGATCGATCGCTAATTGATAAGCTGCTAAAGTATGTTCGGGACGGAAACCGCTAGCACCGCGATGGGCAATTTGTAGGGGAGAATCTTTATTTACTTGGCGCATAATTAGATCGCGTTGAGATACCTATTTTCGGATAAGATAAAAAATTACAGTAGGAATGTCGGCAGTGCCTATTGCTTGAAAAATTAGAATAGAAACTAACCGTCATCCGATGTTATTGTTATTTGTTGTTAGCTATAAATAACAAATAACCCCAAATCCTATCTCGAGGGACACGAAGAGATTAATAAAACTATTGTCACAGAAAGTGGTATGTACGAGCCATTTTCTGCTTATAGTAAAAAAAGTATCCAGAGGAAAAATCGATGAACGAAGAAATTTTTGAAAAAGTCAAGACAATCGTAGCAGATCAATTAGAAGTAGACCCAAACGAAATTAAGCCAGAATCTAGCTTTGCTAACGATTTAGGAGCAGATTCTTTAGATACAGTAGAACTAGTAATGGCTTTAGAAGAAGAATTTAATATTGAAATTCCCGACGAAGCAGCAGAGCAAATCGATACCGTAGGTAAAGCAGTAGAACACATCAGCGAAAAAGTCGAAACTCCAGCATAAAAGAAGTAGCCTCACAGCAAACTATCCAAGCTTTGGGAAAATAATTCTGTTAGCGGCAATGGTTTTGATTATGGCTTTTTTGTCAGAGGCCCGACTCGATCGCTTTGGTTAAATTTTAAAAAACTCCAGCTGATGAGGCCACTTCCGATTCGATCTCAAAACTGTTTGACAAAAAGCGAGCGATTCAAAAAAAATATTAGGAAAAGTCTCAGTGCTAGCTCCTAAAAATAAATTAAATCGTTCCCTCGAGTAGTTAGAATTGCTCCGCTAATTAACTGCGATCGATACCGACTCGCGCAGAAAAAATCTCCCACTTGGATTTATTGGATTGAGAGTTAAGAGCGAATTAAAATTATGGCAAATAATGAACTTAAAAGAGTTGCGATTACCGGCCTCGGAGCATTAACTCCGATCGGCAATGATATCGCAGAATATTGGCAAGGATTGCTAAACGGTCGTAACGGTATCGGGCCGATTACTAGATTCGATGCTGCGGCACATTCTTCTCGAATTGCTGGAGAAGTAAAAGGATTCGACCCCCACGACTATATGGAGCGCAAAGAAGCCAAGCGCATGGATCGCTTCTGTCAATTTGCAGTAGCAGCAAGCAAACAAGCCATAGCTGACTCTCAATTGGAAATTAACGACCTCAATGCCGATCGAGTGGGAGTATTAATCGGGAGCGGTATAGGTGGGATAAAAGTACTCGAAGTACAACAAGAAATATATCTAACTAAAGGGCCTTCTCGATGCAGCCCTTTTATGATTCCTAGCATGATCGCTAATATGGCTGCCGGGTTGGTAGCAATACAATTAGGGGCAAAAGGGCCGAACTGCTGTACCGTAACCGCTTGTGCTGCTGGATCTAACGCGATCGGCGATGCTTTTCGTTTGATTCAGCGCGGCTACGCCGATGCCATGATTTGTGGCGGCACAGAAGCGGCAGTTACACCTTTAGGAGTGGCTGGGTTTGCGGCAATGAAAGCTCTTTCCACCCGCAACGACGATCCGAGTGTTGCCTGTCGTCCCTTCGATCGCGATCGCGATGGTTTTGTAATCGGCGAGGGTTCGGGAATTTTAATTTTAGAAGAGTTAGAAATGGCTCTCAATCGCGGGGCGAAAATATACGGCGAAATAGTCGGCTACGGCATGAGTTGCGACGCTCACCATATTACCGCTCCAGTACCTGACGGCAGAGGGGCCACCAGGGCGATCGAATTAGCTCTTAAAGATGGCAATATTAACCCCGAACAAATCGATTATATTAACGCTCACGGCACTAGCACCGCAGCTAACGACGTGACCGAAACCAAAGCGATTAAAAAAGCTCTCGGTAAAAAAGCCTACAATGTCGCCATCAGTTCGACTAAATCGATGACAGGTCACCTTTTAGGCGGATCTGGGGGCATCGAAGCAGTTGCTACGGCATTGGCGATCGCAGAAGGCAAAATTCCGCCGACAATTAATTTATTCGATCCAGACCCAGAATGCGATCTCGATTACGTTCCCAAACTCAGCCGCTCAGCGGCGATCGAAGTGGCTTTATCTAATTCTTTTGGTTTTGGCGGACACAATGTTACGTTAGCATTCAAGAAGTACGCCTCTTAAAATCGAGCCATTTCGCCGAGATCTTTAATTTATTTTTAGATTTGGCAGCCAATATAATACTTGTCCATCGCTCCCCAACAGTGGGATGATAAACACTAACAGTTAAACTTCTCTTTGGAAGTAACTGCAATTCTTTCGTTTTTTAAATCATTTTTAAATTACGTCAATTTTTGTTAAATCCTAGTTAATTTCAAGAAAAAATATGGTAGCTGCAACCCAGTCACTCGAAGAACTTTGTATCAATTCGATTCGCTTTCTGGCAATTGATGCAGTAGAAAAAGCTAAATCGGGCCATCCGGGGCTGCCAATGGGAGCGGCACCAATGGCATTCGTACTGTGGGATCGCATGATGCGCTACAATCCCAAAAATCCCAAATGGTTCAACCGCGATCGCTTCGTACTCTCGGCAGGTCACGGTTGTATGTTACAGTACGCCATGCTCTATCTCACTGGCTACGACAGCGTCGGCATAGAAGATATCAAACAGTTTCGTCAGTGGGGTTCGAAAACTCCCGGACACCCAGAAAATCACCTCACAGCAGGAATAGAAGTAACTACCGGGCCTTTAGGACAAGGAATTGCTAACGGCGTAGGTTTGGCCATGGCAGAAGCTCATTTAGCTGCTAAATTTAACAAGCCAGACTCTAAAGTAGTAGACCACTACACTTACGTTATCCTCGGCGATGGCTGTAACATGGAGGGAATTTCTGGAGAAGCTTGTTCTCTAGCCGGACACTTAGGTTTGGGCAAGTTGATCGCTCTTTACGACGATAACCACATCAGTATCGACGGTTCGACGGATTTAGCCTTTACAGAAGATGTCAGCAAGCGTTTTGAAGCCTACGGCTGGCACGTGCAACACGTCGAAAACGGCAATACAGACTTAGAAGCTATTGGCAAAGCGATCGAAGAAGCGAAAAAAGTCACCGACAAACCATCGATGATTAAGGTGACGACTACCATCGGCTACGGTTCTCCCAATAAAGCCAATACTGGTGGGGTTCACGGTTCTGCTTTGGGTGGAGACGAAGTCAAAGCAACTAGAGAGAACTTAGGTTGGAATTATCCAGAATTTGAAGTCCCCGAAGATGCTCTCAAACAATTCCGCAAAGCAGTCGATCGCGGTGCAGAATACGAAGCAGAATGGAATAAGGTTTGGGAAAGCTATAAGAGCAAATACGCCTCTGATGCGGCCGTTTTAGAGCGGATGATGAACGGCAAATTACCCGAAGGATGGGAAAAAGCTTTACCAACTTACAGCCCTGAAGATAAAGCCGATGCGACTCGCAATACTTCCGGCAAAACTCTCAACGCTCTAGCTGAAGTGCTGCCAGAATTGATCGGCGGCTCTGCTGACTTAGCTCCTTCTAACAAAACTTTACTTAAATCCTCTGGGGACTTCCAAAAAGGTCAATACGAAAACCGCAATTTGCGTTTCGGCGTGCGCGAACACGGTATGGGAGCTATTTGTAACGGTATGGCTCTACATGGCTCTGGTTTGATTCCCTACGGTGCTACTTTCCTAGTATTTACCGACTATATGCGTAATGCCATCCGTCTTGCGGCTCTATCGGAAGCTAGAGTAATTTGGGTCATGACTCACGACTCGATCGCCGTGGGAGAAGACGGGCCGACTCACCAACCAGTAGAGCATATCGCTTCTTTACGATTGATTCCTAATTTAAACGTTTTCCGTCCGGCCGACGGTAACGAAACTTCTGGAGCTTATAAAGTAGCGGTAGAAAGTACTAAAACACCCACCCTCTTGGCTCTTTCTCGTCAAGGTTTACCAAATTTAGCCGGCAGTTCGATCGAAGGTACTGCTAAAGGTGGTTACATCCTCAGCGATGATGGCGGTACTCCCGATATTATCTTGATCGGTACTGGTAGCGAAACAAAACTTTGCGTTGCTGCTGCTGAAGAGTTGCGTAAAGCAGGTACTAAGGTACGCGTAGTTTCAATGCCTAGTTGCGATCTTTTTGAAGCTCAAGATGCGGCTTATAAAGAGTCCGTATTGCCTGCAGCTGTTAAGAAGAGAGTATCTGTAGAAGCTGGCGTTACTTTGGGTTGGCAACGCTATATCGGCTTTGAAGGTGTCGCGATCGGTATCGATACTTTTGGTGCGTCTGCTCCTGGTGGTACTGTTTTAGAGAAGTTTGGCTTTACTGTCGATAACGTTGTCGCTAAGGCTAAAACTTTATTGGGATAGTTTTTTCAGATTAACCTTCTCTAAGCTCTCGGCTCTTTGAGAAAGATACCAATATTGTCAAGCAAACTTCATAATTCTTATTTTTTAAAGTCCTCTATTTTTAGAGGATTTTTTTTTGAAAATAGGAGAATGTAGCGATCGCCTTTAATATCAATTTAATTTTTATTTGATACGGATCGGAGGTCAGGGGTCAGGGGTCAGGGGTCAGGGGT
>CAYWIH010000102.1:0-9797 GCA_964458305.1 uncultured bacterium
GGATTTTTTAAAATTTCTAAAATTCCCCAAGCCAAAGAATCGGCATTGTTAGTGTAAGTTACTATTCCTGTTTTAGTATGTTGAACTACTTCTGGCAAACCACCAGTATTAGAAACAACTACGGGAACTTTCGCCGCAAAACTTTCTAAAGCTACAATTCCAAAAGGTTCGTAAAGACTGGGAAATACGGCACAATCGGCAATAGTTTGAAATCGATTTAAATCCTCATCGGACATAAAACCTGTAAAATAACATTTATTCCAAATTCCCAAATTCCAAGCTTGTTTTTTGAGGGAATTTGTATTGCCACCACCAATAATTATAAATTTGACATATCCGCCCATTTCCCATAATATTCTAGGGGCGGCATTGAGCAGTAAAAAAACTCCTTTTTCGTAAGCCATACGACCGACATAATAGACAATTTTCTCGCCCTCTTCGGCAAAACGAGCGCGAAATTTAGCCCGATCGAACTCGTGGGGTAATTGTTTTTTTTCCGGGCGAATACCATTATAAATTACATCAATTTTATCTGTAGGAGTAGCAAAAGCTCTTTGTAATTCTTCGCGCATATAAGCACTACAAACTATCGCTCGCCAAGCATTATAAACTAAAGTTCCTTCTTTAGCCGCTATGTATCGCTGCGTATCAGTATATATACCATTATAGCGACCGTATTCAGTAGCGTGAATCGTAGCTACCAAAGGAATTTTAAAAGTATGTTTTAAGGCGATCGCCGCATCTCCAACTAGCCAGTCATGAGCGTGTATGAGATCGAAATTACCTTCTTCGGTAATTAATTTACCTCCTTGATGTCCCAGACTTTGATTGAGATTGACGATCCAATGAAAAAAATCGTGACCTCGATCGACCCTTACTCGATGTACTTTTATCCCTTCTACTACTTCGTATAAGGGTGCTTTGCCGAATTCTACTGTAACTAAATGAGTGTCATGGCCTAATTTTACCAATTCCGGGTATAGCTCGGCCACGTGTCGAGAAATTCCTCCTACAATTCTCGGTGGAAATTCCCAAGTCAGTACGAGAATTTTCATAGACCTCAACTCCCCAACTTTTTAACTATTTTAACCCCTAGATCGCTCTAAGCAACGACCTTATAGCATTTATGCAAGTAACAAAAGACTTGCTTTAAAAAAAAGTTGCGATCGAGAGCGATCTTCAGCAAACAATAATAAGCTATTTAACAATTAATTTAATTATCAAATAAATCGCTAATATATCTGACCATTTTTGAAAATTGGTATTATGTAATATTTTTATATTGACAAAAATTACAAAATACCGGTGAGGGAATTTTAGTCTGTTCGATGAAATTTCTCTAAAAAATCTGATTGACTAATTTTCTATCTAATTTCTACTATTTTGACTGTTAATTTTTGATTGGATGACCGCGCTATAGCGATCTTTGTCTCAGTCAATTTCGTTTGGGGATTTTTTTGCTGGTAACGGTTGGTTTCATGAGTTTTCTAGTTAATTTAGTCGTCGAAGCGAGTTTTAAACAGCAGATTATTTTGTTAGAAATCTTTAATTATTGCTATGGTAATCTTGAGTTGGCATTGCCGATCGAGATGATAATTCGATCTTACAAGAAGCTCCCAAATATTCTTCTGCTGGTGATAATTCTGACTTGGCGATCGTTTTATGTGCTTTCCACTCTTGACAAGTTAATTCACTAATAATTAAGTTCTTTAGATCTAGTTTCATTGTTTTATTTCTTACTTTATTGTTTCGTTATTTACTTCTAAGTATGTCATAACAAATCCTAGGTAGCAAAAACAACTAAAAAGATATCTCTTTACCGAGCTTTTATTTAAGGGTCGTTCGATTTAACCTTGACTTTAAAAAAGCTACTTAAATAGAGCTAAAGTAAATTGTGTAAGTAAATTTTCTTGAATTACTGCTTATCTTCCTGTCGAGAATCGATTCTTACTTGCTTAATTAAAATTTTCGCGATCGAGATTAATTTTTAATAAAAAATCGTTAAAGTTTAATCCTATTGAGTGGCAAGTTCATCATACTTTTAAAAACCAGCGTTTTTGATAAAGTAAATATAATATCCCCCACCAAAAAACAACGATCGCCACGGCAAAAAATAAAGATCCGTTGAGATCTCCAGCCCAAGAACGAAATAAGTTATCGTACAACCAAGTGTAAGTAGAGCTAGTTTCCTCAGAGGCAGATACACTAGTTTTATAGAGAATTCTCGTAACTAACCCCGAAGCAACAAAAACAAAAATAGCATTTAAACCCATTATCTCGAAAGGTTTGCCCCACTTGCGCCATCTTCGCACTTCAATCGTTTCAAAACAAACGGCGAATAATAACAATGCCCAACCTGCTGTCAAAATAACATAAGAACTCGTCCACAAGGCTTTATTGATAGGAAATAGGATATCCCAAGCAAAACCAACTAACAAACAACTCAAACCTGCTAAAACCATCGTCATGCTCGTATCAGTTTTCAATGGTTTTTCTTGCAGCCATTCTCCTGTAAAATGTCCGATTAATACGGTGGCGATCGCGCTGATGCTAGAAAAGAGTCCTTCTGGATCGTAAGGGCCGCTTAAATATAACCGATCGCTAGTTAATAAGATTCGATCTACTTTGGCTGCAAAATTATTTTCTACTGAAAAGTCTCCTAAGAGTGCTAAACTAATCCAATATCCTAAAAGTATTGCTAAAGTGGCGATCGCTCTACTTTTTTTTGAAGTATGTAAAATTATTAAACTGGCAAACAAATAAGTCAAACTAATTCGCTGCAATACTCCCATCAAACGCAGTTTGCTAAAGTCTGGTTCGATATTTTGAAACAACCAGCTAAATATTAAAGAAGAAGCATTAAGTAATAAGCCCAACAAGAAGATAATTAAAGCACGACGCAGGATGGGATAATATGGTTTAGCTTTGTCTTGGTATTTTTTGAGGGAAAAAGATAAGGATACCCCAACAATAAATAAAAAACAGGGAAATACTAAATCTGTAGGAGTACATCCGTGCCATTTTGCGTGTAGCAAGACTGGATAGACATTATCCCAACTCCCCGGATGATTGACTAAAATCATCGCAGCAATAGCTATGCCGCGAAAAACATCTAAAGATATCAAACGTTGCGATCGATTCACAATTTTAATTGCTAGAGAACTTTTTAAATATATATTTGCTTCTATCGAAGGAAAGTAAATTTTTACTTCTTTTTAGCAAGGATCGATCGCCGAGTTTTGTAAATAACTATTAGGGAGCAATCTTTTGTGATAATAGATTTAGCCGATTTAAATTTCGATCTCTGCGCGATCGAGTTCGATCGTTCTCAACTTGAATATCCCGATAGTTATATCGAGGAAAGGGAGAAAATTTGGCAGCAAGAAAAGGCTGTTTGTGGGGATAATTTATGGAACGGTACTGTTTATACTATTAAACGGTTTGCTCTGCTTTTGCCCCATCAAGTTATTTTATCTCTGGGACTTTGTCAGTATAAGGATTTGATTTTTAAAAGGATTTGTGGCGGCGATAATATTATTAAAAAATATGGGAGAAAGTTTTTAGTTTATCATACTGCTGTTTTAATTATTCCCGTTACTACAGATGGTAAATATGTATTTGGTGTCGTAGCAAAAAATGGTTTTTTTTCAGCCGGAAAAATTGTTCTCTTAGGAGGTGCTTTAAACTACGATGAGAGAAAAATTAATAGTTTTGCAGATATTAGAGCTTTTGCCGCCAAAGAATTAGCAGAAGAAACTCGCTTAAATATCAATCCAGAACGATTAAAATTAGCCTCTTTAAATAGTTATAAATTCACTTATCATTTTGTATTTTTTTTGATTTTAGATCTTGCCTCTACAGAGCTTAACAAAATCAGTAAAATAGGAGAACTTTCTAATTTAGTCGCATTTTCTCAGTCAGAATTAGCCGAATTATCCTCTCACCCCGCCAGCGATTACGTTAAATTTTATGGAAATTATCTAAAATATTTCGGCGATCGATTTAAAAATAAATTTCAGAACAATAGCTAAAAACCTAAACCATAATAAAAAAAATTAAAATTGAAATCTACCTTGAGGAATAAAATAAAGAGCTAAAAATATCTATTTTTTTAGAGCCATTTTATTGAAAATCGGTAAAATGGAGCAAGCTCGAAGCAATAAAACTTAAAAAAAAGTAAAAGAGCCGATCGGAATCTAGTAAAAAATTATAGATAGAGAACGAAAAAAAATTCATGAGCGATCGAGAAACAAATAAATCACCACTAAAGAAATTAACACTATACCAGCTATGGAATATGAATTGCGGGTTTCTCGGAATTCAGTTTGGTTGGGGATTGCAAATGGCCAACATGAGTGCTATTTTTGAGTATTTAGGAGCAGAAAGTTATCAACTTCCCTTGCTCTGGATTGCAGCCCCATTAACAGGTTTATTAGTTCAACCGATAATCGGCAATCTCAGCGATTATACTTGGGGAGCTTTAGGCAGAAGAAGACCTTATATTTTGATCGGCGGAATATTTGCTTTTATTGCCTTAATTTTCATGCCCCACTGCACTGCACTGTGGATGGCAGCAGGATTATTATGGATTTTAGATACCAGCGTAAACGTTAGTATGGTGCCATTTCGCGCTTTTGTAGGTGATTTACTGCCTAAAGAACAACGTACTTTAGGATTTGCAATGCAAAGCTTAATGGTAGGAATAGGTGCAGTATCGGCATCGGCTTTACCCTGGATTTTAAATCATATTTTCTCAGTAGCCAACTTCAGCAGTCCCGAAAAAAGAATTCCCCTCAATATTGAAATTTCTTTTTACATCGGTGCGGCAGTATTCTTATTTACAGTATTGTGGACGGTAATCACCACTAAAGAAAGACCGCCAAAAAATTTAGAAAAGTTTGAGGAATTACAAGAGCAAAGAGGAGGTATTCTCTTAAGTATTAAAGAAACTTGGCTGTCGCTGGGAAAAATGCCCCCTACAATGCAACAATTAGCCTGGGTGCAGTTTTTTACTTGGTTGGGAATCTTCTGTTTCTTCCTTTATTTTGCCCCGGCAGTAGCCCGCAATATCTTCGGTGCAGTTTCTGAAGATTCCAGTTTGTACGCAGAAGGGATAGAATGGGCCGGATTGTGTTTCGCGCTTTACAATGCCGTTTGCGTCGGTTTTTCTTTTCTTTTACCCGTTCTCGCCAAACGAATCGGTCGTCAAATGACCCACAGTTTTTGTTTGCTGTGTGGGGGGTTAAGTTTAATATCTTTGCTATTCATTGAGAACCAATATGTTTTACTATTGGCTATGATAGGCTTCGGGATAACTTGGTCTAGTGCTTTAGCGATGCCCTATGCAATGTTAGTCGGCTCTATTCCCGCTCAACGTCAAGGAATATATCAGGGCATTTTTAACTTGTTTATCGTTTTACCAGAAATATGTGTTTCTCTAGGTTTCGGTTGGGTAATGAAAAACGTACTTCACGAAGATCGCGCTTTAGCGGTAGTTTTGGGAGGAGTATTTTTACTTGTAGCCGCAGCATTAACCCTATTCGTGAAAATTGCTCCAACGGTATTAGATACTAAAGTCTCAACTGAAAATGTATCGGAAGTAACAGTAGAAGATTCTCAAAAAGCCGCGCTCAAATTAGAAGCAAAAATTGAAAATTAGCGTTATTATTCCTTGAGAAAGAGGATCGAAAATCTTCTCTTATTTAAAATCGAAAGGATTAAATTTCAGCCCGACCTTAATTAAAACAAATTAAACACCAATATTATGGTTAATCGTTTGGTAGAGCAAAATTTAGGTATATCCAGATGGAAAGTGGGTCGTTTGACTCAACTTCTTTTTTTAGCTGGCTCTGTACTAATATATAGCGTGATGTCAATGGCAGTAGCAAATTCTTTATTTGTCAGTCATGTCGGGGCCGAAAAATTGCCGATCGCCTTTATTTTAATCGGTTTATTTTCTCTGCCAGCATACGCTATTTTTTCGCAAGTAGTCGATAGTTACAGTCGTGCAAAACTATTTCGCTATGCGTTATTCGTAGCGATAGCCCTAGCAATTGGCTTGCGTTTTTTACTAAATTTAGAAGCGACACCGGTTTATTACATTCTTCTGATAATAGTTTTCTTTCATTGGGATTTTCATAATAATATTCTCTATCCCAGTTTATTAACAGACTATTTTACAACTTTAGAATATAAAAAATACGCTCCTTTTATCGGCATAACTCAAGCAGTTGGAACTCTATTAGGAGGGGTTTTAACTGCTGTATTGTGCCAATTTATAACGACAAGAGATTTATTATTATTTTTGCCAATTGTATTTGGCATAGCGATCGCGCAACTAATTTATTTAGAAAACTCTCAAAGACCTTTAGATAAAGTAAAAACAGAGACTCGAGTTAGCATTGTCGAAGCTTTAAAAACATTTCCCGATCTAGTAAAACGTTTTCCGTTAGTACTATTTTTAGCTAGCAGCAGTTTCGTCCTAGTTATTATTTATATTACTTCAGAATTTTTATGGTTTAATATCTACGGTCAGCACTTGAGCCACGAAGCATTAACTGCATTTTTAGGCTTGATGCGGATTTATATTAGCCTTTTAAGCGCGATCGTCCTTTACGTTATTACCCGCCCTTTACTGCAATGGTTGGGTGTGATGCGGATGAATGTAATTTATCCGCTGACAACTTTGGGAAGTTTTATCTTCTTGAATCTAAATTTTACTTTAGGATCGGGGATCTTACTGCACCTTAACGGCGACTCCCTCTACAAAAGTATCAATCTACCCGTCCATCAACTCAACTATAACGCCATTCCGCCCGAATTTTTAGGACGAGTCAGGACTATTAGCGACGGTGTAATATATTCGATCGGTTTGACTCTAGCAGGAGTATTGCTGTGGATTTGTAACTCTTATTTAGAATTAGAACAAATTGTTTGGATCGGAATAGTTTTGAGCCTGATTTTGCTCTTAATTCGCCTCCCAATGGGGAAATTTTACGCCAAAGGATTGGAAGATACGATCGCATCGGGATCGATCGACCTCGACGACTTTAATAATTATCACATTCAATTACCCCCTCAATCTAGCGTCGCAATTCGGGAATTACTAACCGATGACGATCGCTACAGTCAAATTAAAGGCCTCGAAATGGCCGCCAAAATAGGCAACCCCAGTCAGTTTTTACCAGAAATTAGTGCAATTCTACCCGATGCCAGTCCAGATTTTCATCATTCTTTAGTCAAGCTGTTTAGATCGACGACAGACTTCAAAATGCTAGAACATTTTGAAACTCTTTTGGAATCAGAAAATCCAGTATTGCGAGAAACAGCATTAGAAATATTAATCGCCAATCAATATCCAATTGCAGAAGAAAAACTGAATGCTTTACTGTGCGATCGCCAAAAAGATATCTCACTTTTAGCAACAATAGCAGTCGATCGACTAGAAAAGACAGTTACGGCAAACGAGCGGATTTTTGCCGACGAATTACCAGAAAAAACAGCTATTACTCTTGCAAGAGTAATAGGTTATACAGGCGATCGCGACTTAATTGGCACGATCGAACAAATTTTACAGAGCGATAACTGCCGAGTTAAAATAAAAGCCCTCGCAGCACTAACGAATTTGGCCCAGATCGACGATCGCCACTTAGCAGATATAGCCGTCAAAGAATTAAGACACCCCTCTCCGATGGTAAGGGCTAGTGCGTTTAAAGTCTTAGAAGTGACTAGATGTCAAGGAATGTTGCGCTACACGGCGATCGGCTTAGAAGATCTCGATCCTAGGGTGCGGGATGCAGCAGCAAAAACCCTGGCCGCATACGGAAAAGAAGGACTATCCCTAGCAAAAGATAGTTTATCTTCTTCCAATCAAGAAGTCGTAACCACAGCGATCGCGGCGATCGCCAGAGTAAAAACCAAACAAGCAAGCGACATTCTCTTTGAATATTTAACAGCAGATTTTCAACAACTTAATTTAACTCGCAAATGGGAACAACAAATACCCAAAAACGATCCCAACTGGCAACCTTTAGCAATCGCGATCGCAGATTACCATCAACGTTTAATTCAAAAAGTTCTTTATATTCTCTCCTGTTTGGGACATTATAAAACAGTAAATACAGTAAATCGAATTCTTGCGGTTAGCGATCGGCGAACTTTAGCAAACGCTGTCGAAATATTAGCCTCTTTAAGCAATCGTCGCTTCTTTTTACCAGTCATGCCATTGCTCGAGGATCTGGTAAAATCTTCAGAAAAACCAGTCTATAAGGTTAAAAGTAATAATTCTCCTTGGCTTAGAGCTAAAGGATATAAGATACTTTTAGAAGCACTACAATCAAAAGATCGCTGGATTAGAACTGGCGCGCTGATAGCAATATCAGGAATACCTTATGCTTTAATCAAAGATCGAGATCCTTTTGTTAAAACCGTTGCTAGAGAAATATTTCCCCCAGTCGATCGCTGTTCCTTAACTACCACAAGTGCTTCTATGAATAGATTATTATTACTTAAAAATGTCGCTCTTTTTAAAAATCTCTCCCTCGACGAACTGCTTGAGATCGATAAAGCAATAGAATCAGAACAGTATTTAGCAGGAGAAAATATCTTTACCGAAGCAAGTTGGGGAACTCACCTCTACATCGTTGCCGAAGGTAACGTAAGAATCGTTAAAGAGATAGATGGGCAACAAACGGAGATTAAAATACTTTCTGAAGGTCAATATTTTGGCGAAGTTACTCTATTTGACGACGCACCGCATTGGGAAGGAGCGATCGCTGTTTCCGATTGTACTTTACTTAAATTGGAAAAAAATCGGTTTATTAGTTTGATTACTCAGCGACCTCACATCATTCTCGAAATATGCCGCTTCTTAAGTCAAAGAATTCGCGAAACCGATCGCTTTAGAAGTCCGAGAAAGTTTTTACCTCCTTCGGAAGATGTCAAAGTCGAATCTTTTCCCGATAATAATTCTTTTTCAAGATCGGAAGTACAAAGTAGTAAATAGTCGATCGGATCGACTCTCGAACTGCTGAAATACATCCCTTCGATCGAGATTAAACCGTAGCATAAAAGGAAATTATATCCGATGATGACCCCAGAAGAAAAGAAAAAACTCTTTGAAGAGACTAAAAGCATAACGGGTTTTTGTGAAGAAGATGTCGCCAATTTGATCTCCCTCTCCCCAGTAATGAAAAAATACGGAGAGGAACTTTCAGAATTTTTCTACGGTCGTCTGCATCGAGTCGAGGCTACAGATGCCATTCTCAAAGCCAAATCAGGTCGGGAAACCCGTCTAAAAAATACTTTAATCGTTTGGTTTAATAACCTCTTTGAGGGAAACTACGATCTCAAGTATGCTAGCGATATGATCCGCATCGGTCAAGTTCACGTCGCCGAAAAAATTGACCAGCGATATGTAGTTTCTATGTACGGTATGGTCTTCCAATTTATTATCAACGCACTTCAATCTGAGTATACAGGCCAGCAAGATAAAATCGAAGCTTTGAGCAATTCCGCTGCTAAAATTCTCTCGATCGATATGGCAATGATGATGGAAAGCTATTTGGTAGAATTACTCGATTCTACCGGCTGGTCGATGACTTTACTTAAGAAGATGGCTGCTGTATCGATATCAAAGAAATTAGAACGATAAATCCTGTAAAACTCTTGTGATTCGATCGTTTTTGTTGGTCTGACAACTATTATAATTGCTATTACAACAATTTTGGCAAAAGGATTGGGAATTTTTGCCTTTTGCCTTCTATTACCTTGTCGATTCTTTAAGTGGGTAGTACGAT
>CAYWIH010000102.1:9897-18456 GCA_964458305.1 uncultured bacterium
CTAAAAGTATCAAAACTGAAGGATAAAAAATCTGCTATTACAATCGCTATTAAGCTAGAAAGTAACAATTTTTAAGCCCTAATCGTCCCAATTGTTCCGGCTCAAAAAAGCGATCGAAATCGAGGCTGCTTCACTGACCTTTGAGCGTAGCGAGTTAACAAATTTTGTTGGAGTTGAAATAAATAATTGGTATTTTATTGAGATTTACCAGTGATTAGTCCCGCTCGCGCTCTTAGATATTATTTATGCTAACAGAGGATTTTTCGATCGCCTGACAAAAAACCAAACATAGATATATAAATTTACAGTTTTTTCAGAGACTACGATCGAGCGCGCCAGCAAAATAAAAATTTAAATAATAGCAAATATCGTTATTTTTTTCATCCATAAATAATTAAATAGTTTCATTCATCTGGAATTTGAATTAATAATTATCTCTACTAAGAAAGACTTTTATTTAAGCAAAAAGGGATTATTATTATAATGAATAATTGCAAAAAATTGCTTTTTAAACTCTTAATTTAATGTCTCAAAATAATTTAAAACAACTCAATCGCATACTTGCAGCTTTGCCAGAACGAGAATATCAAAGACTAGAACCTTATTTAACATTAGTAGATCTGCCTTTAGGAACGGTGCTTTACGAACCCAAACAAGAAATTGAAACCGTTTATTTTCCAGTATCGGGATTGGTTTCGATAGTTTGTACTTTAGAAGAAGGTTTGACAACGGAAACAGGTTTAATAGGCAACGACGGAATAGTAGGTATTCCCGTCATATTAGGTAATCGTCTCAGTTTTAATCTCATAATCGTACAAGTAGCAGATACTGCAATCAAAATTTCGGCTGAAATATTAAAACAAGAATTCGATCGCAAAGGAGAATTACAAAAATTATTACTCACATATACCGAAGCCAGACTAATTCAAGTTTCTCAACAAGCTGTTTGTAACCGTCACCACTCGATCGAAGAAAGATTAGCCCGTTGGCTGTTAACTGCTTCAGATTTCATCAAATCTAAGGAATTATCGCTGACTCAAGAATTTCTTGCCAATATGCTAGGAGTACGCAGATCGGGAGTAACAGTAAGTGCGGGTATTTTGCAAAGGGCCGGAATGATTAGTTACAGTCGCGGCAAAATTACCATCGTCGATCGAGAAGCTTTAGAAAATACTAGCTGCGAATGTTACGGCTATCTCAAACAAGAATTTAAACGCTTGCTTGGTTAATTATAAATTTATGTCTTTAGGAGGAGGTAATAATTCTCAATTTAGATTTTTAAAAAACAAATGACAATTAAAATTTTCGATATGTTCGATACCGTACATAAGGATTTTTAAAATTATGGGATTATAAATATTGAGGCGATCGATTAGTAATTCTAAATACGATCTTTTTAAAAGACTGTTTGTAGCTAGAAAATTAAAAAAGACAAAAAAAGTCTTTTTCAATTCTTTTGTGTTCCGGCACATAAAGAGATTGTATTTAATTTTCTTATCGTCAGACAGATTTAAGATTTAGTTTATAAAAGCTCTTTCAATACTCACGAAAACCTCATATTTAAGTCTTAAAATTTACTTGAAACGAAAACTAATGTGATTAGCTTGTGACAAGTTACTTTAAATAGAGGATTTGATTATGTCGATAAGTCGAATGAGTACGGAGTTAATTTCTCCAAGTTTAAAGCTAGAAATTAAAAAATGGTGGGTAGAAATTAATACAGCCGTACCTCGATGTACTTACTATTTTGGCCCTTTCGATACCTTAGAAGAAGCAGCAGAAAACCAAGATGGATACGTACAAGATTTAATTGAAGAAGGTTCTCGTGATATTACTGTGAATATAAAAAAATGTCGCCCTCAAGCTCTGACTCTTGAAGTTTATTATTAAATATCTAAAGGGGTATTTCAATTTTTAAATTATTTATGGTTTAATAAATTTGAGGGTATTTTCGGTCTGAAAATTAGAAGGTTTGGCTTCTATACGAGCCAAACTTTATTTGAGTTATTGACTCTAAATAAATTTATGAAAAAAAACACGCTAACAGTCGAATTGTCAGAAAATTATTCAGCAAATATTATTAAATTGTATGGCGAAATCTTAGAAATCGACCATAGTGAGGAAATATATCGAAAACTCAACAGATCGATCGAAGAAAAGGTAGAAGTTCTAATATTAGATCTGAGTAAATTAAAATATATTGGTAATGGCGGGACAAAAATTTTAGAAGAATGTCATAAAATAGCAAAACAAAACCAGATACAATTATTTATTACCAGACCGCATTAATCTATATTGTTGAATTCAAACAAAAAAATTTTTATCCTGACTACGATCGAATGATATTATCCTTCTTTTTAGACTTCGGTTAGGAAAAACAAAAGAAAACAGACAAAAGATAGCGTCCTAACCTCTGCTTGGGATGCTAGAAATCTCGGTAAGCTCTAATTAGCTCGATCGAGATTGATTAATTTACTGCGAGAATTTCTATAATATAGGGTAGTTAACAGGACGATCGGTATATGGACTGGCAAGATCTAAGTGGTAATTCAATTTTAATCCCCTCCCAAGAACCTAGAGCGATAGTACACTTTCTCGGCGGTGCTTTCGTTGGCACTTTACCCAATTTAAGCTATCGTTGGTTATTAGAACAGTTGGGTCAGCAAGGATATGTAATTATTGCCACACCTTTTATCAATACCTTCGATCATATAACGATCGCCCGCGATGTTCTCAACCGTTTCGAGAGTATTTTAGACCGTTTAAAAGCGAGCGGATCGATAGCTAGAGAATACCTTCCTATTTACGGAATGGGCCACAGTATGGGTTGCAAACTACACTTACTGATCGGCAGTTTATTTAACGTCGATCGCGCTGGCAATATTTTAGTCTCTTTCAATAATTATCCAGCTAGTCGGGCTATTCCTTTCGGCGAACAATTAAAGATCGATCGCACTTTAAATCTCGAGTTTAGTCCCACACCAACCGAAACTAACGATTTAATCCTCAAAAGCTATCAAACCCGTCGCAATTTATTAGTTAGATTCGACAACGACGATATCGATCAAACAGCTAGCTTAAATCCAATTTTACAGCAACGCTTCCCAGAAATGGTTTCTATTTTAACTTTACCTGGCACCCATCTGACTCCCCTATCCCAAGATTTAAAATGGCAACCGGGGGAAATTTTCACTCCCTTAGATGCGATCGGTCAATGGTTGAAACAAGAATTTTCTCGCGATCTCATTCGTCTCAATAAAGAAGTTATTCGCTGGTTAGATCCGGTTTCTGCGATTAAATAATCGTGTCAAAACAACCTATTTTAGCAAGCGATCGCTTAATTTTACGACCTTTTGCGATCGAAGATGCAACGGTTTTAACCAATTTAGCCGGATCTAAAGAAATAGCCGATACTACTATTTCTATTCCTCACCCTTATCGATTAGATTATGCTAAAAATTGGATCGCAAAACATTCAATTTCTTTCGCTGAAAAAACATCAGTTCATTTTGCAATTGAAATTAAAGAAACATCTCAATTAATTGGTTCGATCGAATTACGAGATCTCGATCGAGAACATTTACAAGGCGAACTTAGTTTGTGGATCGCTAAATATTTTTGGGGTCAAGGATTTGCAACCGAAGCAGCAAAAACGATCTTAAATTATGGCTTCGATCGACTCAATTTAAATCGCATTTCTGCTTACCATATGGTTAGAAATCTTAACTCGGGTAAAGTATTAAAAAAAATTGGCATGAAACGAGAAGGATTATTGCGTCAGCGAGTAAAAAAATGGGGCAAATTTGAAGATGTATTAATGTACGCAATTATTGTCTCGGATCGAAATTTAAAATTCCTAATCCAATTGTTCTTCACCGAGGTCGGAAAATAAAGGCGGTTCTGCTTCGGGAGTGCGTAAAGATTCGACAATTTCTATTACCGATGCTGGTGGAGGTGGGGTCAATCTCGAAACAATTAAAGCAACAATAAAATTAATAACCATGCCGATCGAGCCGATTCCTTCTGGTGAAACGCCAAAAAACCAGGGCGGTAAATTATAAAATTGTACTCCAATAATATAAACAGCCGTAAAAATTAAACCAACGCTCATTCCCGCGATCGCCCCTTCTTTATTAGTCCTTTTATCGAAAATTCCCAAAACAATAATTGGAAAAAAACTAGCCGCAGCAAAACCGAAAGCAAAAGCAACAACTTGGGCGACAAAACCCGGGGGATTCATGCCAAAATAACCAGCCAGAGCAATACCAAAACCGACCATGATACGACCGACTAATAAGCGTTTTGATTCCGATGCTTGGGGGTCGATCGTGCGAAAATAAATATCGTGAGCTAAGGAACTAGAAATAACGAGTAACAGTCCCGAAGCAGTCGATAAAGCCGCAGCCAAGCCGCCAGCAGCTACTAAAGCGATCGCCCAAGGTGCTAGTTTGGCTATTTCTGGGGCAGAAATGACCATAATATCGCGATCGATTTTTATTTCGCTAGTTTCTTTGTCGGGGGTTAATTCGATCGTGCCATCGCGATTTTTATCTTCAAACCCCAATAAACCTGTATTTTCCCATTTATTAGCCCAGTCTAATTGTTGTATTTCGGGAATTGTTTTATTGTTGAGACTGTCGATGAGGTTGTAGCGAGCAAAAACAGCCAGAGCGGGAGCGGTAGTATATAGTAAAGCAATAAATACTAAAGCCCAAGCAGCAGAATAACGGGCCGCACGGGGACTGGGAACGGTATAAAATCTAACTATTACGTGAGGCAATCCCGCAGTACCCACCATCAAAGCTACAGTAATCAATAATACGTCTAACATCGATTTGTGGACGAAAGGCTGGGTATATTCGGCAAAACCCAAATCTACTTGAATGCCATTGAGTCGATCGACTATATCGCTGCCGATAAAAGCTAGTTGGGGAAAGGGATTTCCAGTGAGAAGATGGGCTAGGGCAAAAGCAGGAATTAAATAAGCCACAATCAGGATAAAATATTGCACTACCTGCGTCCAAGTGATGCCTTTCATGCCGCCTAAAATAGCAAAAAAGCCCACTATTACCATGCCGATGACTACCCCGGTATTGACATCTACTTGTAAAAAGCGACTGAAGACAATTCCGATCCCCCGCATTTGGCCGGCTACATAAGTTAAAGAAACAAAAATAGCCGCGATCGCAGCTAGCAAACGAGCGGTTTGAGAGTAATATCGATCGCCGACAAAATCGGGAACTGTATATTTACCAAATTTGCGTAAATAAGGGGCAAGTAAGAGGGCTAAAAGTACGAATCCGCCAGTCCATCCCATTAAATAAATCGAGCCATCGTAACCTAAAAAAGATATCAAACCCGCCATCGAAATAAACGAAGCGGCTGACATCCAATCAGCCGCAGTTGCCGCACCGTTAGCAATTGCCGGAACTCCTTGTTCGGCGACAAAAAAGCCTTTACTATCTTTTACTCGCGATCGCCAACCGATATAAAGATATAAGATTAAAGAAACAGTAACAAATACAAAAGTCCAACTTTCTACTGTCATGATTTTCCTTAGTTTTTTATTAATGCTTGTATTTGTCGTCGATTCGATCCATGCAAATCGCATAAATGAAAGTTAAAACTACGAATGTCAAAATAGATCCTTGCTGGGCGATCCAAAATCCTAAAGGAAGCTCGAAAAACTTAAGAGAATTTAAAGGTTCTACTAACAAAATGCCCAATCCTAACGAGACGATCGCCCAAATTATTAAAAGATTGCGAATTAACCTAATGTTATATTGCCAGTATTTTTTACTTTGTTTTTCTTGGGTCTTTTCTGCTATTTTTAAATCTGGATTTGCCATAAATTTATTTAGTTTAAGATTCAAGATATAGCTAATGCTACATTAAATTTAAAAAAAAGATTCTAAAAAAATATCGATCGCCTGCAGGAGAGAGAAGGGTAGGGCAGAGAAACAGAAAATTTGGGATTATATAATTGAGAAGGTTTCAAAACTAAAAAAGCGATCGAAACTTTGCCTTAGCCTTGTTAAAATATTTTTACCTGATTTAAATCTTTGATATTTGATTAATTAATTGGGTTAAGTTTTAATTTACCGAAAAATTTATATATTTTTAAGGATAAAATCCTTACTTTATCTGACTTTTTCTATATGGTAAATAAGTTTTTATTAAATTTATAATATTACTGTCAATTCGATCGAATCGAGTATGAAATTGAAAATTCTGCAAACTACTTTAATTTTTATTGCTGTTGCTAGTTTTGCCACGGCTTGCGGACAAAGACAGCGATACGTACAAGCGACGATCTCAGATATCGAACCGGGTGAGTTCGAAGTTAACTTAAAAGAAGGGGTTGAAATAGAACGTGCCGAACTCGAGTTAGATGTACCAGAAGTCGGTGAAATTGACATCGATCTCGGCAGAATTATAGCTGATTTTCCCCATCTCAAGCAAGACCTCTTAGAACTTCAGGCCAAAAATGATAATCAGTATGACGGCCGCGAAAGGGAACGCATCAGAGAGATCGATCGCTCTCTTGCAGGAAAATTGGAATGCGATTGGGATCTAGTTGACAAAGTTCCTCGATGCACTAGTAGAGGTAAAACCGTGGTTTACCGTCGTTCTTTTTCTGTTGGAAATTGATTGGGTAATAGTGGAAAAAACCCCAATTGCAATCGCGTTACAACTGGGGGAAAAATTAACCTACATTACGTTAGTATTCCCATATTTCTAGGAATTTTAAGCAGTAGCTTTATTTAAATCGACTTTAACTACTTTATTTTTTTCCCGATCGGATTTAGGTAAAGTCAAATTGAGGATGCCATCTTTGTATTCGGCGGTAACCTTAGTGTAAAGCAATTACTCTTTCAAACTTACCGTAACGAAATTCTGAGCGAGTTTTACCTTGTTCTGCTGAAGATTTTTCTTGTTTGCGTTCGCCGGAAATTGCCACTCGATCGACCATAACTCGAAGGTCTAAATCTTTGGCATCCATACCCGGAATTTCTAATTTAAGATGCAAATTATCTTCAGTTTCAGTAAGTTCTGCTGCTGGTACTTTAGCTAAATTGCTAAAATTTTCCCAGTTTTCAGGAATAATTAGATCGTCAAAAATACGATTTAATTGCCTTTCTAAAGCATTCATTGAATATCTTGGATTGTAGCGAACTAATGCCATGATTTTTATCTCCTAAGAGCGATCGAAGCTCGATTGAAACCGTTTTTTATTTACTTTCAATTTCTATATTAATTACTCGATTAAAAAGATTAAGTACGGTCTATATCACTTATTGAGTCGAGTTTTCTGCCCGAACAAATAAAATTAGTAAAAGCTCTAATACATTGGTTCGGTCGTTCCTAATAAAGATCGATCGCCTAGAAACTATTACTATTAAAAGCTGCATCAAAAAAATCTTTTTCGCAAAATAAAGCGTAATAATAATTCTCTTCTACTAAATTGGGATCTCTAACGTAATTATCCAGTAAATTTTCTAAATTACTAGCAGATCGATCGAATTCGGGACTACTATAAGTAACGATCCATTCCCTATATTGATGGTTTGGTATTCCTCTACTGGCTAGTTGCTGCCCTAAAAAGGCATACAAACGCATACAGGGAGTCATAGCAGCTGCGATCGCGTCTATTTCTTCGGCCCAAGCCGTTGCTAGTAAAAAGTCTCTATAACGGCAGGTAGCGGGTGCTGGTTGAATTTTTTCTGGATCTATTTGCCATGTTTTGAGATAATTTTGATGTAGGTTAAGTTCTTTTAAAACATCGTCCGCTAAAGAGTGAAATATGGTAAATTCTTCTATTTTTTTAGTTTTAGCTGCAGCGATACTATAAGCCCGGGCGAAAGCTTGCAGAAAAAAAGTATCTTGAGCGATATAAAACTTAAAACAGTCGCGATCGAGATCTCCGTTATAAATTCCGGTAATGAAAGGATGTTCTAAAAATTTTGCGATCGAGTCTTGATTTTTATTCCATAAATAATTGCTAACGAGCATTTTTTTGCGCTTATTTTAAATTATATTTCCTAATTTAATAATAGTGTATGTTGTGCGTTCTTCTTGTGTTAATCCGTTAATAGATAGTGTTTCTTCTAAAGTTATTCGATAAAGTTTGTTGAGTTCGATATTACCATCAAATTCATCTACTACCTCTTTAGCTATAGTTCCCTGAAATTCCCTATCTTCTTTTGAATCTAATAAAACAAATTTTCTTCTTTTCTTATTTTTCCCAACACCAGCAACTACTAATTTACCTATTATTTCAAATGTAACTGGTTCTTCTAATTCTTGTTTTTCGATAATATCCAAAGTTCTGACAATATCAGAATACGATATTTTTGCAAATCCACCTTTTTCTGGATTTACTGAACCCCAATCTACTAATAAATCAGATTTTAAGGTAATTAAATAAGATATTAAAGACTTAAATTTTAATATTGATTTACCCTTAAGTTCTGCAATTTGTTTTTTTAATATTTCAGTATTACTATCACTACTTGCTTGAATTATTTTTATAAAAGTTTCTGTTATTTCTATTGAAAT
>CAYWIH010000103.1:0-15851 GCA_964458305.1 uncultured bacterium
TTCGGTTGCTAACGACCACACCCCAGTCATCCAATCGCAATACAAACACCAAATTAAATCGTATCCGATTAATCCGTCAAACTTTTGTCGCGAAACATTTACCCATTCTTTTTGATTGTATTCGGGTAATTTTATTAACTTAGTTAGAGGGGTATAAACTAAGATTTCTGTAAAACGAACTACCCAAAAAAGTGGCACGGCTAAAGTAGTAATCCAAACTGCTAGATGATTCTGCCAAGTTCCGGCTATTTTGCTCATCGTGCGATGAATTTTAGCCCGATCGCCCCGATGGGTGAATTCGTGAAGAAAAATCCACAGCCATAAGCTACTTAATTCTGCTAAGAATCCTATTCCCGCTCCTTGCCATCCCGATGCGATCGCGCCGATTGTTAGGGGAAATAACATGAAATAAGCTAATGCTAAATCTATACCGGGAGCGTAACAAAACCAATCCGAAATTTTCCTGCCTGTTTTACCTAGGTGCGGGAATAAATGGAGCAATCCCACACCTACAATTAACCCTGCAACTAAACCAAAATAGAGGAGTATTAGTTGGTTCATTGCAATATCCTCCTTAAGTTTTTAGTGAAAACTTTTTGGACTATTTAAATCTAGATTTTTTTTATTTTCTTATTATTAGGCTAGCTAAATAATATTTGGAAGGCTAAAAATCTTGACAATTTTAAACAAAAATGAGTTGATTTATTTTCACTCTTGAAAGAGTTATTTTTAAAGCATAAGTAACTGCCAAAAGAAACAGCAGCAAAAAACAGGGAAAATTAGTAATATTTTTTTAAAATAATTCAAGTAATATTACGATCGAACCGATCGAACTGATTCAAGATTTATTAGTAAATTTGCACGATCGGCATATCGATAAAGAGTTAAATAAAGCGATCTCTAGAATTGTATTTAAGTAAGAACTTGCACTTGACGACTTGACATGGTATTATCTTCATAATGGAAGAGGTGTGCGCTACAAAGTTGGCGATCGAACATTTTGCTAGGGTAAATCGAAACAAGAATCTAACTTAGCTTGTAAAATTGTTTCTACTCGATCCTGATTATCTGCAGTTACTCTAAATTTTTTACCTTCGAGATAAAAAGTATCCTCCAACCAAACCGGGCGATCGCAAGATCTAATTTCTTGCCAAGCAATAAACTCAAAAGGATAAAATATACCGCGATCGGTAATTATGACGGGATTGAATGCTGGTAGCAGAACATAAGTTTTTTACTATTATAGATCTTAGATCGCTTATTTAAGAATAATACAATGGCTTTTCTTACGTCTTCATTGCTACCAGCTAGAGTATTTTGGGGTTGTAAAGGTGGAGAGTTAATTAGGGAGCATTAAATATTGTCCGTTGCCTAAAAACTTACCTTGACCAGCTTCAAAATAAGCTATGCACCAAAGAAGATAAAGCCGCCAAATTCTCCTAAATTTGGTATATTCTTGAGAGAATTCTAAGGTTTTAATTGTATCTTGATGGCGATCGAAGTTTGCTAACCAAGCACGTAAAGTTTGAGCATAATTTAAACCATTAAGATACCATCTCTTAATTGTTTTTAGATGTCGATCGCGGCTGGGAACAACATCATATTGCCACACTCTTGCGTAGGGAAAGATGTATTTTTGAATGAAAGGCGACCACATATTATTGGGTAAGCGGGTACTAATAATATGAACGAAAACTTTTCCTTCAGGTTTTACAAATGAGGCGACTTTTTCAAAAGATTTAGTCAGATTACCGATGTGTTCAAAAGCACCGATCGAAATGATTTTATCGAATTTCTGAGTAAAAACAATGTCATTGAAATCTACTTCGCAGATAGTAAATCGATCGGAACTAAAAGGACTATTTGGATTCTTAATTTGTTGGCGAATATATTCGCATTGTTCGTGGCTCAAGTTCAAACCAGTTACTCGAGCGTTGGGAAACTTTTGCAAAATATAATTAGCTGCCGAACCCCAACCGCATCCTAAATCTAAAATTTCATCTCCATCTTGAATGCCTACTTTTTCAATGAGGTCATCTAACATGGCAATTTGAGCCTGTTTTAAATTTGATGCTCCTTTTTCCCAAAGTGCCATAGAATATTTGGGATACATTAATTCGCTTTCTTCCAACATTAATTTAAACATTTCTGTTGGTAGATTGTATTGAATATCCATCAATTCTCGGGAAGCAACGGCTAGACGATCGCTTTCTTTTGTCACCCAATCGTAAGCTATAACTAAAGACGGAAATTTGTGATAAAAGATTGCTGTCAAATTGGTCAGCAGTTTGAGGCATAATGAGTCGGGAATTTCTAAACCATTAATATAAGTTTCTGCCCAAATCATTTGCAGGTTGTTAACAATTTTTAATTTTAAAGGATCGACCCGATCGCGGCGATTGTTTTGCTGAAAATTAGGCTTTTCTACTAACGTAAAACTATTTAATTCTGGGCTTTTTCGTGTAGTATTCATCTTTTTCATTCCTAGTTAATTTTTTAAAAAAGTTATCAATCTCGATCTTTTTCCTTTGAATTGCTCTTAAGTTAGCTCAATATATTTTTTGAATCGGCTAAATTTTGAATCTTTTCTTCGTTATTAACAGTAGATTCTTGGTGGCAATTTCGACAAGAATTACCGTACCAAGCTCGTTCTTTTTGTAAGGGATCGTACTTGGATTTTAATAATTCAGTGACATCTTCTATCGTTCCCTCGGCAGCTACCCAACCATTATCAATATCGGGAAAATCAAGCTGACAATTTTCGCATTTTTTTTCAGAATAAAAGCGAATGGGACACCAAAAAGATTCGACATTACGCAGCATTTCGGTTGCTAACGACCACACCCCAGTCATCCAATCGCAATACAAACACCAAATTAAATCGTATCCGATTAATCCGTCAAACTTTTGTCGCGAAACATTTACCCATTCTTTTTGATTGTATTCGGGTAATTTTATTAACTTAGTTAGAGGGGTATAAACTAAGATTTCTGTAAAACGAACTACCCAAAAAAGTGGCACGGCTAAAGTAGTAATCCAAACTGCTAGATGATTCTGCCAAGTTCCGGCTATTTTGCTCATCGTGCGATGAATTTTAGCCCGATCGCCCCGATGGGTGAATTCGTGAAGAAAAATCCACAGCCATAAGCTACTTAATTCTGCTAAGAATCCTATTCCCGCTCCTTGCCATCCCGATGCGATCGCGCCGATTGTTAGGGGAAATAACATGAAATAAGCTAATGCTAAATCTATACCGGGAGCGTAACAAAACCAATCCGAAATTTTCCTGCCTGTTTTACCTAGGTGCGGGAATAAATGGAGCAATCCCACACCTACAATTAACCCTGCAACTAAACCAAAATAGAGGAGTATTAGTTGGTTCATTGCAATATCCTCCTTAAGTTTTTAGTGAAAACTTTTTGGACTATTTAAATCTAGATTTTTTTTATTTTCTTATTATTAGGCTAGCTAAATAATATTTGGAAGGCTAAAAATCTTGACAATTTTAAACAAAAATGAGTTGATTTATTTTCACTCTTGAAAGAGTTATTTTTAAAGCATAAGTAACTGCCAAAAGAAACAGCAGCAAAAAACAGGGAAAATTAGTAATATTTTTTTAAAATAATTCAAGTAATATTACGATCGAACCGATCGAACTGATTCAAGATTTATTAGTAAATTTGCACGATCGGCATATCGATAAAGAGTTAAATAAAGCGATCTCTAGAATTGTATTTAAGTAAGAACTTGCACTTGACGACTTGACATGGTATTATCTTCATAATGGAAGAGGTGTGCGCTACAAAGTTGGCGATCGAACATTTTGCTAGGGTAAATCGAAACAAGAATCTAACTTAGCTTGTAAAATTGTTTCTACTCGATCCTGATTATCTGCAGTTACTCTAAATTTTTTACCTTCGAGATAAAAAGTATCCTCCAACCAAACCGGGCGATCGCAAGATCTAATTTCTTGCCAAGCAATAAACTCAAAAGGATAAAATATACCGCGATCGGTAATTATGACGGGATTGAATGCTGGTAGCATTCCAGATAAGAGACTATCTAATCGTTTTTGTGACCGACTAAAAATATATTGAAAGATTTCAAATAAAGCAAATACAAGTATCCAAGAAATAAATAAACTTTTTACTACTATAGAACCTCGATCGCTCATTTGAAATGACAAACCGAGATTGACGATAATATTATCAGCTTTTTTAACCTCTTCGTACCAGATCCAATTTTGAACGATTTCTTGGCTAAATAAGATCGCTACAAGCAATAGGATTGCTAAATTTACTAAAATCCTACTCGACTTTAACATTAGCTCGATAATAATACATTTAAGTTAATTTTACCTAAGTAAAAGCTTGCACTTGACAGCTTGACATGGTATTATCTTCATAATGGAAGAGGTGTGCGCTACGAGGGTCATTATCCCAGAATAAGTAATTAGCAAAAGAAACAGTAAAACATTTCAGGAAACATCTTTAACAACAGCAGGATGTTCGGCTAAAACCTGACGTAAATATTTAGCAGTATGAGACTCCTGAGAAACAGAAACAGTTTCGGGAGTACCCGAGACAATTATCTCACCACCGCGATCGCCACCTTCTGGCCCGAGATCTATTATCCAATCGCAACAGCGAATGACATCTAAATTATGTTCGATAACGACGATCGAATTACCTTTATCTACCAAACGCTGTAAAACATTTAAAAGGTGATGAACGTCATAAAAAGATAAACCAGTAGTAGGTTCGTCGATTAAATATAAAGTCTTTCCAGTGGCACGACGAGACAATTCAGAAGCTAATTTAACCCTTTGTGCTTCTCCACCGGATAAAGTAGTTGCTGGCTGACCTAATTTTATATATCCCAAACCGACATCTAAAAGAGTTTGTAATCTTTTAGCAGCGCGAGGAATATTTTTAAATACATCTGCTGCTTCAGAGACAGTCATATTTAAAACATCGGCGATCGAATGACCTTTATAAGTTACCTGAAGAGTTTCCCTATTGTATCGAGATCCTTTACATATTTCGCATTCGACATAAACATCGGGCAGAAAATTCATTTCAATAACATTTACACCCTGACCCTTACAAGCTTCGCAACGACCACCTTTAACGTTAAAAGAAAAACGACCTGGTTTGTAACCTCTAGCTTTAGCTTCAATTGTTTCAGCAAAAATAGATCGAATCGGATCGAAAAGACCTGTATAAGTAGCAGGATTAGATCGCGGAGTTCTGCCGATCGGAGATTGATCGATTTTAATTACTTTATCGATCGCTTCTTTGCCTTCGATCGCTTTTAAATGGCTAGGAAAAGGAACTTTTTTACTGAGATGATGTTGCAGGGCCCGATAAAGAAGGTCGTTTATTAAAGTAGATTTACCGCTACCGGAAACACCAGTGATACAGACTAACTTTCCTAAAGGTATTTCCACATCGATATTTTTGAGATTGTTGCGAGAACAATTTTTCAGTAATAAAGATATTCCCTTACCTTCCCTTCTTTGTGAAGGAGTTTCGATTACTTTTTTTCTTGATAAATAAGATCCGGTTAAAGAGCGATCGCACTTAAGTAAAGCATTTAGATCCCCTTTAACTACTATTTCACCGCCATGTATTCCAGCCATCGGGCCGATATCTACTATTTCATCGGCAGTTTTAATCGTATCCTCATCGTGTTCGACCACAATTAAAGTATTGCCCAAGTCGCGTAACTTTTTGAGAGTAGTTAAAAGGCGATCGTTATCGCGCTGATGCAAACCGATACTAGGTTCGTCTAATACATATAAAACACCAGTCAAACCAGAACCTATTTGTGTTGCCAAACGAATTCTTTGGGCTTCTCCACCAGAAAGAGTCATAGCAGCGCGATCGAGAGTTAAATAATCCAAACCAACATCTAATAAAAACTGCAAACGAGCCTTAATTTCTTTTAGTGCTAACTCGCCGATTAATGCTTGTCGATCGCTCAGTTGTAACTGATTTATCCTGTTTAGACATTCTGCGATCGAAACGCTAGTTAAATCTTCGATCGAATATTGTCCCAGTCTGACGGATAAAGATTCTGGCTTGAGTCGCTTTCCCTTACATACTTCACAAGTCTGGTAAACGATATACTGCTCTAATTTTTGTTTGATAAGTTCTGAATTTGTTTCTTGATAGTTTCGCTCCAGCATGGGAATTACCCCTCTAAAGCGTTTGTAATATTCTTCTTTGCTCCCCGACTGAACGTATATTGGTTCTTCGCTGCCGTATAAGATTGTCTCTTGCTGCTCTTTAGTTAGATTTTCCCAAGCCGTTTCTAGCTCGAAACCGTATTCTCTTCCCAAAGCGTACAACAAAGAAAGATAGTAATCGTTTTCTTTTTCCGACCAAGGAGCGATCGCGCTATATAACGGTGCTGTCGGATCGGGCACGATCGATTCTGGGGAAAACGTTCTTAAACTTCCCAAACCGTGACAATTATTGCAAGCCCCGTAAGGAGAATTAAACGAAAATAATCGCGGGGATAATTCTGTTATTACTGCGCCATGTTCTGGACAAGCAAAGTTTTCTGAAAATACTATTTCTTGCGGTCTTTCCTGTGTTGAAATATGCCCGTTTTTTGTGCTATTTTCTATATACTTAGTATCTCGTCGCGACGCGGATGACTTATCCGATGTATCATTTAATACCTCAATTACTGCTATCCCCGTAGAAACTTGCAAACAAGTAGCCAAAGAATCGGTCAAACGCTCCTCTATATCGGGTTTTTTAATAAGTCTGTCTATTAAGACTTGTATATCGTGTGTATATTTTTTATCTAATTCGATGTTTTCTGAAAGTTCTTTTACCTCGCCATCGACCTTAACTCTGACAAATCCTCGAGCCGCTAAACTGGATAAAAGTTGTTTGTGAGTACCCTTTTTTCCCCTCACTACAGGAGCGAGAATATGGAATTTAGTTCGATCTGGTAGTAACATAACTCGATCGCACATCTGGTCGATAGTTTGCGGGGAAATATTGCGATCGCATTGCGGACAGTGGGGAATTCCAGCCCTGCCAAATAACAGTCTTAAATAGTCGTATATTTCCGTAACCGTTCCTACAGTAGATCTGGGATTGTGGGAAGTAGATTTTTGATCGATCGATATTGCCGGACTCAAGCCCTCGATCGCGTCTACATCCGGTTTATTTAATTGTCCTAAGAATTGTCTGGCATAAGCAGAAAGAGATTCTACATAGCGTCTTTGTCCTTCAGCAAATATAGTGTCGAATGCTAAAGAAGATTTTCCCGATCCAGATACCCCAGTGAATACTATCAGTTTATTTCTGGGTAATTCCAGGTCTATATTTTTTAAGTTGTGCTGTCTCGCACCTCTGATGCGAATTTTTGCATTGCGATCGGACATACGTACTAGATTTTACAGACCTTAATTATCTTAACGCTGCCCAGCAAAAAATTGTAGTCGCGATTGCTCTATTTTCAAACCGATCTAACTCATACCATTCTTGTACTTAGCGAACCCAGAAATTACTTGCTACCAAGGAGTATTTTTCTGTTGTAAGAAAATCCTTTCAATCCCACTCGTAGGCGCGCACCTTTTCCACCATATACATACTATCTTTTTACTTAAGTAAATGCAAGTAGTATTGCGATTTATTTAAAAAATGGGAATTTTAAAAGGCGATCGAGGGTAATGGTGGGGATAGAAAACGGAAAAAAATTTAAATAGATTTAAGTTTTACTCGATTCCTGAAGAGGCTTCCAAATATGGAGATTGTGACGTATTTGGTTTAACTCATTCAAATGGGATTGGATTGTAGCTTTTTGAACTTTAAAAGTAGAAATAATCCGATCTGCTTGAGCCTCTTTAGTTTGCCGATCGCTCAACAAACGATCCAAAACAATTTGAGATCTTTCAATATAGTCATTAATTTGTTTTTCTGCCTTAGTAAAATCTTCAGAAACTTGTCGATCGATCACCCGTTTTAATAGTTTTTGACTTTGGGGAATTTGCGCGGAAATAATATTTTTAATTTGCCCTACAGTTTGGCGAATATCTACCTCATAAAAAGACTTAGTTTCTTCGCTTTCATAAGAAACATCAACAGTATAGACATTGCGATTGCAAAAACCACCTTCAATTCTTTTTTCCTGTCTTGTTTTTACAACGGCGATCGTTTCTTGTTGTTCTTTAATTTTGGCATCAATACCTTCAAATTCAAAACTAGGAAATTGAATTGGATTTATATTTAATTCTACCTGCAAAGCACTACCGAGATATTCTGAAAGTTCGTCGGATATTTCTTGAATATCTTTTTGAATTTTACTTGCCAATAACTCTCTAATTTTCGTCCCTTCCCGAACCAAATTATCTTGAGTATCGACCCACCAACTTTTAATTAAAGGAGTGCAAAACTGATTGATAGTGTCTTCGATTTCTTTAGCTTCCAACTCAGTTTCTACTTTAAACTTAAAAGGATCGTAATCATCATCGGAGCGATCGGAATTAAATTGAAATCGATTTAAATTTGCAGGAGAAAAAGAAGCAGGAATCACCTGTGCCAAACTAGCTACTAAAGGAGTTGTAGCCCGATCGAACATTTTAAAACTTATTTCCAAACCGCGATCGATCCCGGGAATAAAGCTGACCAAATTACCTTCATTTACCATTGCCGTATCGCCAGATTGTGAAATTATTCCTTCCCAACTAACGAACATATTATCAGCAGCTACGGCGTTAGTTTCTTTAAATTTTAACTCTGGCGAAGAGCTAACTTGTTCGGAATATTTACTATTAGAAAAATCAGCTCCTCTCATGCTAGCAATAATATCGATTTCTTCTTGAATTTTAGTTTTAGCTTCTTCAGCAAATAAATTGATACCCTGACTGAAACCTTCGATTAAAATTTGTTTTTGATATTCGACCGACATTTTGACAGCAGCCACTTTTTTGCGAGCCGATTTAGAGCGACTTCTAAAATCATCGACCGTTTGTTTGAGGGATTCAAATTCTATTTCCCAGCCCCAAACTTCTTGATTTAAAGTATCTTCGATCGCTTTGGCTTGTTTATCGATTTTGGCAACAATTTCGCTTAAAAGATTCCAGCCAGAATTGCTAATTATATTTTGAATTACTTGAGTTTCCACAGTAGTTATGCCGCTATCTTTTAAAGCTTTAACAGCAATTTCTGTGGGTTGAGGAACTTCAAAATCTTCGCCAATATACTCGCCTAGAAAAAATTTAATAAAGTCTCTTTTATGAATTTCAGAAGCATTTTCGCCAATAATTAATTTTGAAAGCAAGCCTTTCCAAGCACTAACGGGATAGATAACCGGAGCGGGAATTCCAAAAGCAATTAAAGTTTCTTTTAAGTCAGCAATAACTTCAGAAAGGGGTCGATCGCGTTCGGATCTCCGATCGACTTTATTGAGAATAAAATAGATTTTTCCAGTATTTTCAGCAATGAATTCTTTGCGTTTTTCGATTAAATCTTTGAGGAGTAATTGATTGGTATCGTCTTTAAAAGAAGTATAATCTAAAATAAATAAAATCGCGTTACAAGTGCGTAAAGCTTCTAAGGCAGTTTCTTTGAGCTGTACTGTATTAAAGCTAGCAGATTCCCATTCATTCGGCCCGGGAGTATCGACTAAAGTAAAGCCAGCTAGAGCGGGATATTGACTGATTGCAGCGATCGGATGCCACAATTCAAAGCGAATTGTTTTATCTTGATTGTTAGTGCGGCGAATTTGGTGAGTGCGATCGAGAAAATCTTGACGAATGATCGCGCTTTGACCTTGAGAAATTAAAACAGGTTTGTCTTGTCCTTCTCGAAATTCTAACAATTTTGGAGTTTCTTCTGGTGGTAGGGGTCTTACGTCAGTACGACAAACGGTACAAGCTTCCGACTCGCTAGCCAAAATATCGGCCCCGATCGTCGCGTTGAGAAAAGTACTTTTTCCGGCTTTCATTGCCGCAATTACAGCAACTTGATATTTTTGATTGTTAAGAGCGAGTAAAGCTTGTTTGAGTTCTTCTTTAATACTTTGTAATTCTTCAGTATTGTTGCCCCGTTGACGGCGATCTTCGCGAATGTCTAAAAGATACTTATAGATTTCCTTACCGGTGCGATCGATTCTACTATATGCTGTTTGAAAATGTTGAGAATACATACTCGATATAATTTGGAAATTTTAGGAAGTTCATTAGCTATAATTCCCTTAAATTCAATTTAAAATTGCATCGAGTCTTGACATTTAAGATCTAAATACCCGTAAAAACTCGATCGGGTGCGTCTTTCAACTGCAAACACACCCAAATGGATTTACTGACAACCTAGAGATGCGCGGGTATCAACTCCAGTTTTAGAATTAACTCCACTAGCAACTTCACAAAGCTGTCTGATTTGATATCGGCTTAAAACAGTATAGGTAAAATCAGCCCCAGTGATATCAGCACCTTCAAAAGTAGAGCGCAAAAGAATTGCTTCTGTCAAGATCGCATCTGATAGATCGGCATTATCGAAACTACTTAAATAAGCAAGTCCGTTGCCAAAATCAGCCCCGTGGAGGTTAGCGTTATCGAGTCGAACGGTATTGAAAACAACTCCGCGCAGATCGCTATCGCTTAAATCGGCATCTTTTAATTTTACTTTGACAAATTGTTGGGTTTGTAAATTTTGACCGGAAAAATCTTGACCGGAAAGATCGACATTATCGTAATTAGAAGTCATTTCCCCCGGACTTCCTGCCAAAGCTGGAGTCGCTAACCCGATCGAAATTAGAATCAGTAGTATTATCGCACTAAGTCTCACTAAATACTTCATAAAATAAATTAAAGTTAATATCCCGCTATGTATGATAAACGATCGCTTGACTCGGTGACGGCAAGATGGGAGCATCTCTTTGAGGTCAGACCTTAGTTGGTCTTCTGGGTAGGGGGTTCAAATACAATCTTACTTGTCATAATTTTCAATTTTTAGCATCAATTCTCAATCTTATTACCCCTAACCTCTGACCTCTGACCTCTAACTCGTTACTCGATCGCAACTGATGATACAAGAAAACTGGCCCGATTTACTGCAACAATTACTGGATCGAGAATCTCTATCTCAAGAGCGAGCATCTCAATTAATGACAGGATGGCTCGAGGAAAAGATTCCAGAGGTACTTTCTGGGGCTATTTTAGCCGCGATTCAAGCTAAAGGAGTATCTGCTTCGGAATTGGCGGGAATGGCGCGAGTTTTGCTTGCTATGTCTGCTGGAGGGCCGATCGATCCTCACACCGAAACCGTCATCGATACTTGCGGTACTGGGGGGGATGGTGCTTCTACTTTCAATATTTCTACTGCTGTTGCTTTTGTCGTTGCTGCTAGCGGCATCAAAGTGGCCAAACATGGCAATCGTTCGGCTTCTTCTAAGGTCGGTTCGGCTGATGTATTGGAATATTTGGGTGTTAATCTCTCTGCTGCTGAAGATCGGGTAAAATCGGCTTTAGATGAGGTGGGAATTACTTTTTTATTCGCCCGAGGCTGGCATCCCGCTCTTAAAACTGTGGCCGGATTGCGAAAAACCCTCAAAGTAAGAACTGTATTCAATTTGATCGGCCCTCTAGTCAATCCTTTGCGTCCTACCGCTCAAGTAATTGGGGTATATTCTCCCGAGTTTATTGCTGCGATGGCCGAAGCTTTACAGATTTTAAACGTGCCTCGGGCGATCGTGCTTCACGGCCGCGAAAAGTTAGATGAAGCTGGTTTGGGCGATCGCACGGATTTGGCTATCTTAACTAAGGATGGCATAAAATATACCACGATCGACCCTCAAGCACTAGGCTTGACAAAAGCTCCTTTATCTGCATTGAAAGGTGGCGCGGTGGAAGAAAATGCTGCTATTTTAAAAAATGTTTTGCAAGGTAAGGGCAGTCGATCGCAACAGGATGCTGTTATTTTAAATGCTGCTTTAGCTTTTTGTGCGGCAGATTTAATCTCGATAGAAAATGCTTTAGAAGCTGTAGAAAAGGCTCGAGAAATAGTTAATAGTGGGGTTGCTTGGTCTAAGTTAGAAGATTTGGTGAATTATTTACAGAATTAAAGCGATTAATTATTATCTTTTGAGGCGATCGCGAAAATTTAGGTAGATAGTATGACTAGATCGAGCAGATAATACGAGTTATAAAAAATAGATTTTATTTAATATGTAAATAAATAAATTAAATAAAATTAAAATATCTTACTATGAAAATATCTCATAAACTAATGGCAGGTTTGTTAGGAAGTTCCGTGCTTTTAGCAGGTTTGGGAATTAATTTTTTACAAACAAACGATAAAATTCAAAGACGAACTAATAATATTGCTAGTAGTGTTGGTCGCGAACTTGAAGTTTCTAGCGATTTAACTAATTCAGTTCATCAAATTCAATTTAATTTACAAGAAATATTATTTGCAGAAGATGAGTTAGGTTCTTTAAATATCAAACAAATTGAAAGAGAAATCAGAGACGATTTAGATACGATCGAGCAAGCGATCGAGATGGGGAAACAAGCCAGTTTTGAAGAAACTGAAAGTGATATTTTAATAGATCGAAAAACAGATGGGGGCGGTTTAAAACTAATCAATCAAATCGATGGTAAATTCGATATTTATAAAGATCATGTCGATTCTTTATTAATTTTAATAGCTAAAGGAAACAAAGAAAAAGCGATCGAATTTTGGTTAGAAGATGTTAGGAATCTTTCTGAAAAAGAAGTTATCGATTTAGTAGAAGAATATCAAGAAGATGCTTCAAAAGACATTGAAGACTTTAAAGAAAAAATGGACGAACAAAAAGAAACCTCGGCCGGTACTATTAGGCTTTATCTATTATTTTCTAGTTTAATGTCCGTAGGCTTATATTTATATATATATCGTTCGATTTACGCTCCTTTGGCTCGTTTAAAAGATTTAACCACTTGCCGAATTTTAAATTTAGGTACGACAGTTAAAGTTGATAAAAACAAAGACGAATTTGAGAGTTTAGCAGAAAATTTAAAATATTTAACGGAGGATTTAAGTGAAAAAACTCAAACTATCTCCGATTTAAACGAAACCATCGATGCGATCGAAGACAGTATAATCATTCTCGATCCTCGTCAAAACATCCAAAAAGTAAATCGCACTACTCTAGAAATTTTAGAATATTCCGAACGAGAATTAATTGGTAAAAATATTAGTTTATTTTTAACAGAAAAAAACGATCTAAGTCAAAAAAATGGCGAAGCAACTTATCTAACCAAAAGCAAACAAAAAAAAGCAGTTTTATTTTCGATCGCCAAAATGGAAGGAGCAAAAAAATTAGAAGGAGAAACAACAATCTGGATGGCAAAAAATATTACCCAACAATACAAAGCAGAACGAGAATTAAACGAAATCGAAACAAAACAATCCTTAATCGGACGAACCTCTGCTTTGTGGGAATGGGAAGTAAAAAGCGATCGTATATGCTTATCACCTGCTTGGAAATTAATGTTAGGTTACGAAGATAGTGAAATTGGCAATACTCTCGATGAATGGTTTAATTTAATTCATCCCGATAACCTAGATCGATTCAGAGAAAAAATTTCTTCAACTATTAGAGAAGATCGCTCTTCATTAGAAATTACCTATCAAATCAAACATAAAAATGGTAGTTATCGCACCGTCATTTGTCGCGGTTTGGCATTGCGAGATGAAAGAGACAAAATTACTCGTTTAGTTGGCTCTCAAATTGATGTTACTCAACGCAAACTAGCAGAAGCAAAATTAGAGCATGAAATTTGGTACGATCGACTGACAAAATTACCAAATAGAAATTTTTTAATGCAAGAATTACAAACTCTATTAAATAATGCGATCGAACTAACTCAAAAAAATAGAAATTATTTGTTCGGATTGATAATAATAGATATCGATCGCTTTACAACAATCAAAAATACGATGGGTTATTTAGCGGGAGAAAGATTGTTAGTTCATATTACAACAAGACTTAAAGAATTAATTCCCGAAAATAATATAATTGCTCGACTCGAAGGAGATAAATACGGGATTTTAGTTGAAAATATTGCAAATACTCAAGAGGCGATCGATCTCGCTGAAAAAATTCAAGCAAGCATTGCCAAACCATTCGACTTAGATGAAGATCTGGTTTATATGACTGCTAGCGTCGGTATTGCTACGAATACAAAGTATTACGATCTGGCCGAAAATATGCTCGCAGACGCAGAAATAGCCCTCTATCAGGGGAAAAAATCCGGTAAAGGTAGTTGTATCTTATTCCAGCCTGAAATGCAGCTAGAAATCCTCAAACGGGTGACGATCGAACAAGATTTGCAATTAGCGATCGAACAGCAGCAATTTGATATTTACTATAAGCCTATTTTAGAAATATCGAATAAAAAGATTATCGGTTTAGAAGCAGTAATACGCTGGCAAAATAGAGAAAAAGGACAAATTTCAGCAGCAGATTTTATTCCCGTAGCCGAAGCAAACGGCTCGATCGTACCTTTGAGTTGGTTGGTGATGGAAAAAGTTTGCTTGCAAATAAATCAATGGCAAAAACAACATACTAATAATTTAGATTTGTTTGTCAGTGTCAATGTTTATTCGCGTCAATTTTTAGCAGATGATTTTATTGCAAAAATAAATCGCATTCTTTGGGAAACTGGAGTACAACCTAGCAAATTAAAGTTAGAAATTAGCGAAGAAACAATTACTAAAGACTTCGATCTTGCTTTACAAAAAATCCAAAAATTGAAAGTTTTAGGAGTTGGGGTTTATTTAGATAATTGCGCTAAAAATTATTCATCTTTAATCGCTCTCAAACAGTTACCAGTCGATACTTTTAAGCTAGATCCTTCTTTAGCAAACAATATTGAAAACGATCCCGAAAAATTTACTCTCTTACAAAGCGTTCTCGATCTTGTCTCTAATAAAGGCATAGATCCGATCGTTCAAGGAGTAGATAAAATTAAACAAACCGACCTCCTCAAACAATTAAATTGCGAATACGCACAAGGAGCTTTCTTTTCTGGATTGTTAACTCACGAAGTAGCTGAAGCCTTAATTGTCAATCAACAAGCTAGCACGACAAAAAATTAATTAGTTACTGTTGCCAAACATTTTAGCTGAGATTTTAAATAACCGTACCACAGTTCCATTCCTTCCCCCGATCGCGCTGAAACTTCAAATATAGTCGCTTGAGGGGCAATTTTTTTGATATTATTAATTGCTTTTTCTCTGTCAAATCCTACTACTTCAGCAATGTCAATTTTATTAACAATTACAACATCCGCGCTCTTAAATGCGGTAGGATATTTTAGTGGTTTATCTTCTCCTTCGGTAACTGAAAGTAAAGCTACTCGCAAATCTTCTCCTAAGTCGTAAACTGCCGGACAAACTAAATTACCGACATTTTCAATTATTAAAAGCTCCGTACCATTTAAATCTAACTGTCTGGCTGCATTTAAGACCATATCCGCTTCTAGATGGCAAACAGTTCCCGTAGTAATTTGTATGGCTGGAGATCCGGTAGTTTTTAACCTTTGCGCGTCATTATCGGTTTCTAAATCCCCGACAATTACTGCCGATCGCAAATCTTTATTTAAGTCTTGTAAAGTTCTTTGAATTAAACTGGTTTTACCAGATCCGGGCGAAGATAACATATTTAATACTAATAGTTCTTTCGCCAAAAAATAACCGCGATTTCTTTCTGCGAGGCGATCGTTTTTAGCTAAAATTGATTGAGAAATTGTTATATTTTTATGTCCGTTACCATTTTCGTGGTGGTGGGAATGGGTAACAGTTTCTTGCTGACACATTTTTCGATCCTCCGACTGTTTAAAA
>CAYWIH010000103.1:15951-18326 GCA_964458305.1 uncultured bacterium
TTTAAGATGCTTCTATTGATACTAACTCTATTTCTTTGCCAGAAAGAATTCGATCGCTAAATTTTCCGCATTCGGGACATTCATAAAACAAATCTGGAGGTTGAAAAGTAGTATTACAATCGGAACAATAGCAAGTTACTGGTACTGTTTCTATTTCTAAATTAGCCCCTTGAACGATCGTATTTTGAGTAACGACATCAAAAGCAAAAGCTAAAGCTTCCGGTACGACTCCAGACATTAAACCTACCCGCATTTTTAACTTATGAATGCGATCGACTCCTTGAGTTGAAGCATTGTCGATCGCAATTTCGATAGTTTGTTCCATTATTGCTACTTCGTGCATGGTTTTTATATATTAGTTGTTACGGTAACTTTTGTATCTAAAATTAATTTTTCTATTGCGGCGATCGCCTCTTGTATTCCTGTTTGAGTGAGGAGAGAAAGTTCTTCGCCAAATTCAAAATTTACTGCCGGAATTAAGATCGAGCAAGCTGGAGGTATTCTACTATATAAAGCCTGAGTTAAAGATAAAAGCGATCGGGGATAGCCGACGTGGCCGGTACTTATTTGGGCGAATATTGGCTTTTTAATGGGTTTTACTGTTATTTTTTGCGATTTAGATTCGTTAGTAATTACAGCATCGACAAAAATAACTTGACTTGCTTGTGATATATCTTCTGCTAGTTCTGGAGTTAATTGATGTACTGCCAAACATTTAACATTTTGATGATTTTTTTTAGCAATTTCTCTAGCAACTAGTTGCCCCGCGCCATCATCCCCTCGCAAAGTATTGCCGTAACCAATTATTAGTATATTTTTCATCATTTATTATTTTTATAATATTACAGATAAAAGTTAAGTAAGGCGGAAAATATTTGTCAAAGATATAATGTCATCCGCCCTACTTTCGATCGATTAATCGCGCCAAATTTCTTTTACAATCTCTCCTTTGGATGATAATAATTGAATGTGTAAAGGCATTTGTCCGGTAGCGTGGGTAGTACAACCCAAACAAGGATCGAAAGCGCGAATGCTGGCTTCAATTCTGTTAATAATTTCTTCAGGAATATCGTTGCCGCGAATGTAATGTTTTGCTACTTGAGTGACGGTTTTATTCATCGAAAGGTTATTTTGTCCGGTAGCAATAATTAAATTTACCTTTTCGATCGCGCCGTTTTCACTGACCTTATAATGATGGAAAAGTATGCCTCTGGGGGCTTCGCTAACGCCAACTCCTTCTAAATTATTAATACCTGCGGTTGCGCGAATGCGAGTAGATAAAATTTCAGGATCTTCTAATAATTGTTCGATTCTTTCTAAAGATGCCAAAATCTCCACTAAACGGGCATAGTGGAAATAAAATGAAGAAGTTGCCACATCTCCAGCGCGATCGCGGTATTCTAATAATTCTCGATCGGCTTTAATTGTACCCATTCTCGAGCAGATATTTAATCTGGCCAAGGGGCCGACTCTGTAGTCTCCTTCTGGATAGCCAAAAGGTTTGTAATAAGGATATTTAAGATAAGTTCCGGGTTCGACTGCTTCGCCGATAAAATCTTGATAGTTATCTTCATTGAGATCGTCGGCGATAATTTTACCTTCGCTATCGGTTACTCTGATTTTACCCTCGTAATTTTCCCAAAGATCGTCTTTACCAACTAAACCCATATATAGAGTAGGAAAGTTGCCAAATATGTTAACTTCTTCGGGATATTTATCTAAAACTTGTTTAAAAATAGAGATCGTTTTTCTAGTAGTTTCTATTTCTTCTGGCAGGCGATCGACTATCCATTGACGGGCTTCTTCTGTTAAAGGAAATTCCATTCCTCCAGGAACAATTCCGGCTGAATGTATCTTTCTCCCTGCTAAAAATTCGATTATTTTCTGACCGAATTGACGCAATCTTATGCCTGCCCTAGCTATTTCTGGATCGTTTGCCATCAAGCCGAAAATATTTCTTTTGGCCGGATCGTAATCCCAACCTAAGAAAAAGTCAGGACTACTAAGATGAAAGAAAGATAAAGCGTGAGATTGAATTATTTGCGCTGAATTTATTAACCTTCTCAGTTTTTTTCCTGCCGATGGGATTTGCACCCCCATAATTTTTTCTACTGTTTTAGAAGATGCTAATAAATGGCTTACAGGACATATTCCGCAAATTCTTGCCGTTATACCTGCTAGTTCCCACATCGGACGACCTTCGCAAAACTTTTCAAAGCCGCGATATTCGCTAACATGAAACTGCGCTCTTTCTACTTCTCCAGCCGCATCTAAATTAATAGATATTTTGCCATGACCGCCGATTCTAGTAACGGGATCTATGAGAATTTTTTTTGACATAATGTATATTTCTCGCTCTTTTTTACAAAATAGGG
>CAYWIH010000104.1:0-18100 GCA_964458305.1 uncultured bacterium
TTTTTATATTTGTTTCATTTGTTGTTTTTTTTCTGCTTTGAGATCGCGACTTCCTACTGCTGCTATTTCTGCATCCATTAAAGTGCGACCTGTTGCTGCGAGATAAACATCGTCTAAACTAGGTCTAGATTGAGCGATGCTGAAGGTGGGTAAACCGATTTCTTCTAAGGTTGTTTCAATTTTGCTTAGGGAACTATTTCCGTGGGTAACGACTAAGTTGAGAGAGTTTCCTTGTGCTTGATTGATAATTACCTCTTCGACAAAAGGAATGTTTTGCAATATTTCTTTTGCTTTTTCGGCTTCTTCTTGGGGAGAAAATTCTCTAATTTTTAAGGTAACGCGATCGCCCCCGACTCGATCTTTTAGTTGGGAGGGACTACCTTCAGCTATTACTTCTCCGCGATCGATGATTGCCAAGCGATCGGCTAGTGCGTCTATTTCTTCGAGATAGTGACTGGTAATTAAGACTGTCGTTCCTGCTTCTCTTAGTTTACGTAAAAAGTCCCAGACGATGAAACGGCTTTCTATATCCAATCCTACCGTCGGCTCGTCTAAAACTAATAAATCTGGTTGATGGAGCAAACCTGCAGCTAAGTCCAAACGCTTACGCAAACCTCCCGAATAAGTGCCTGTTTTTTTATCTGCGTATTCTTCTAAACCTAGCAATTGTAATAATTTATTAATTCTCTCTTTGCTTCCAGTCCCGGGAAGGTGATATAGTGCTGCTTGTAATTCTAATAATTCTCTGCCGGTCAAGATTTTGTCTAAGGCAACTTCTTGAGCCACGTATCCGAGTTTTTTTCTGGCCAGTCTGGGGTTTTCTATTACCGATAAACCACCAACTTCTATTTTGCCAGCGTCCGGTTTTGCTAAAGTACACAAACAGCGAATCGTCGTAGTTTTACCCGCACCGTTAGGGCCTAACAGTCCGAAAATTTCACCGGGTTCTACTTTAAAGGATATATCTTTAACTGCAACGGTGTTACCGTAACTTTTTTTTAGGTTTTCTATTAAAACGGCGGCAGCCATATTTATTTACTCTTTGGATTCTCTACACAATTCTACACAGTTCATTTTTATTTTAACTCTGGCGATCGATAGAATTGATTATCTTAACTTTAATCGTAGACAAAAATCCAGCAATTAGCTCGATCGCAAGATTCTAAAGATTTTCTTGAGAAAAAGTCAAAAAAGATATCTGTTTTTTAAACTTTTTTTTGTTGTCGATACAAAATTTTAAGAGGAATAGTTCTCATGGCAGAAATTCAGGATTTTAGCAAGGCGATCGAAAATCAAAAAGAAATCATTCTAAAATTACAACAAATACTGCAAGAAAAAATCGAAATATACAGTTCTGAAGAGTTAGAACAATTAAGTTCGGCAATTCAATATGCAGCCGAAGCACTGAATAATTTAGAAGATTACGATCGATAAAAATAAACAATGAAAACAATAGTAATTACCGGAAGCAGTCGCGGGATTGGTTTCGGTTTGGCTGAAACTTTTTTATCTCGCAGTTGTCAAGTAGTGGTGAGCGGAAGCACTGCTGAAAGTACTGCTTTAGCGTTTAACAAACTGAAAAATAAATATCCCGAAGCAAAAATATATTCTCTAGCTTGCGATGTCAGAAAATACGAAGAACTCAAACAACTTTGGCACAAAAGTAAAGAGCATTTTGGCACTATTGATATATGGATAAATAATGCCGGAGTTACTCACGATCGCCTGACGGTTTGGCAACAAGAAGTAACGGAAATAGATCGAGTAATCGATACTAATTTAGTCGGGTCAATTTATGGCTGTAAAGTGGCGATCGCCGGGATGTTAGAGCAGGGTTTTGGTGCGGTTTACAATCTGGAAGGTTCGGGAAGCGATGGCGGAAAAATTGCTAATTTTACTCTCTACGGTACGACAAAATATGCAATAAGATTTTTAACGGAATCTTTAACAGAAGAAGTTAAAGGAACTAAAGTTATCGTCGGTGCTATCAGTCCGGGAATGGTAATCACAGATTTATTATTAAAAACGAGCGAAAAAGGTATAGAACCAACGAAAAGAAAACAAGTTAGAACGATTTTAAATATTTTAGCCGATCGGATCGAAACTGTTAGCCCCTGGCTGGTCGATCGAATTTTAGCTAACAATAAAAATGGGACTAGAATCGCTTGGTTAACTAAAGCAAAAGCAGCTTATCGCTTTTTAACAGCTCCTTTTAATCAAAGAGATTTTTTTGCAAATTCAAAGGAAGAATAAAGAAAATGGCGATCGAATATCTCAAGTTTTTAGTATCTCCAGAATTACGAGAAAAATTTATCGAAACCGATCGAGAAATTTGGACATCTGCTTTAGCTAAATATCCCGGATTTTTAAGTAAAGAAGTTTGGATAAATCCAGAAATACCCGAAGAAATTATTATTATCGTCCGCTGGAAAACTCGCCAAGAATGGAAAGCTATTCCGATCGATATTTTAGAAACGATCGAACGAGAATTTGCTGCGAGTATGGGAGAAAATGAATATAAACTAGTAGAAAGTAAAGAATATCAAGTTCGTAAATTTCCTTAAAATAAAATTAAAATTTTAATATTTTCCCATGCCTGAATGTCCCAAATGTCACCAAAAGGTAAAATTTGAAGACGTTACTTGTAAGTATTGTCGCACCGAATTAAAAGCTTTCGGCCATCCCGGAATTACCCTACATCGGGCCGAACAAGATACTTCCTTATGCGATACTTGTACTTACGATCGCGACGATACCTGTAACTATCCTCAGCGTCCTTACGCTCAAACCTGTACCATGTACCAAAATTACTTAGATGCCGAACATAAAGATTTAGATCCTCCCGTATATAAAACTGCGGGTGGTGTGGCAGGATTGAAAATATGGTGTCAGAGGAATCAAGGATTGGTAACTTTACTGACAGTAGTCGGCATTAGTTTTGCGATCGTGTTGTTAAGATGAAGTTCGATCGCCGTTATTTTTTGCTCGGATCTGCTGCTTTTGCTGGGACAATATTTAGCGATCGAGTCTTGGCTGGAAATAGGGTTTTAAGCCCGATTGCTGAAGATTTCGCGCCCCTTGCCGAGGTATCTGAGGAAAATCTGCGGATTTTAGTTTTAAGCGACCTCAACGGACGATATGGCTCGACTAGCTACCAACCTACGGTAACAAAAGCGATCGAGGTTATTCCTAAATTAAAACCAGATTTAATTTTATGTGCCGGAGATGCGATCGCAGGACAAAAACTTAGCCTGACTCAGTCCCAAATAGAAGCAATGTGGGCTAGTTTCGATCGCAATATAGCAGTACCGATCGCAAATTTAAAGATTCCTTTTGCGACTACGATCGGCAATCATGACGGATCTGGTGCGTTAGTTAATGGTAAATATAGATATGGCCTCGATCGCAGTTTAGCCGCTCGCTATTGGAACGATTCTCGGCGAAATCTCGGTTTAAATTTTGTCGATCGCGCACAATTTCCTTTTTATTATAGTTTTGTTAAAAAAGATCTATTCTTCTTGATTTGGGATGCTTCGACTAGTATAATTTCATCCCAACAACTAACTTGGATCGATCGGGCTTTAGCCAGCAATGTCGCACGAAGAGCTAAAATGCGGATCGTAATGGGACATTTGCCATTGTATGCCGTATCCGTAGGAAGAGATCGACCCGGAGAATATTTAGCAAATGCAGAAAAATTGCACTCTTTACTAGAAAAATATCGCGTCCATACCTACGTTAGCGGCCATCACCATGCTTATTATCCTGGCAAAAAAGGTCGATTAGAATTGCTCAATGCTGGTGCTTTAGGAAGCGGGCCGAAACAATTACTTAATAGTAATTTACCAGCGCGATCGACTTTAACAATAATCGATGCAGATCTTGCTGCTGGCAAAACAAAATATACCACCTACGATCTGAAGACAGCAGAAATTATTAAGAATCGTTATTTACCCGCACAAATTGTTGCTACTAATAGTAAAATAGTACGTCGCGATTTATGACCTAAGTATCTATAGATTGTGGGTAATTTGTGGCTAGTTCGTGAAGAGAGCGATTTAAAACTAAAGAATAACGACGTTGAGAACGCTGACGCTTGTTAATTACGAGAATTTTAATTAATTTACGGATTTTCATTTTTTAAACCTTGTTTCTAAATAATATTTGAATTCTACCGTAAATATATTTTTTGACAAATAAAAAATCTAAATAATATTGTTTTGTTTATTTTTTGTGAGATATAAAGTGTAATTTTGGCTGTGATTTGCTTGACTTCGAGCAAATTTCAATGCAACGATAAATTGCCATATAGTTATCAAAAACTATACAGCCCCTCACGATCCGTTACTTTGAATCAAGTTTCATTGCTCGTTCTCTTGCTGCTCTTAATTTACCTCAAACTAAAAGAGCAAAATTAATCAGGAACTAACAACTTATTTGTTGTCATCTTTTTTATTCTCGACGAGACCTTTATTGCTTAATTTTTTCAAATCATCGTCTATCATCAATTTATGTTCAAAAGCATTAAACATTGAAAATATGCCAATATGAATTGACGATAATGCTACAGTTCCCATAACGAACCAATTCCTTTTATTATTTGTTTTAGCGATTCCTGCTTCAGAAAATAAGCAGAGTCCGAAACCGAGAAAAAATATCCCAAGCACGCTCTTGATGAGCCATTTGTTTTTGTTCATAATTTTGGTTGAAAATTGAAGATTTTTACAATAGCGGGATTATAGTTTTGGCGATCGCCAGCAGCTAAGCGACCGATTTTTTTGACGATTAAACTATTATCGAACGATCCCTCGATTTTAACTAAAATTTAATTTTCTTTTTCTTTAATCTCTAATAGCAGCCTTATTGCAGGAGTCTTTGCGATCGTTAAAATCAACTCAAGCAAGTGGGGCGATCGATCTCCTAATTTTTTTTGGTATTGCGATCGACACTTAACAAAAGATAAAAAAACGTGTAGATTAATGGAGATATGTAAAATTAACTAAATAAAGACTTAATATAATTTTTTTATGCAAATAATTTCGGATTCTAACAGGGGTAAACTTTTAGCCAGAGGTAGTAAAACTCTCAGAATTATTGCTCTCGGAGATAGTATTATTTACGGCTATGGGGATTATACTGGCGGCGGTTGGGTAGAAAGACTGCGACGTAAATGGATGGCTCGAGAAGATGGGGGTCATATCTTGTATAATTTGGGAATTAGAGGTGATACGGCAGCCAAAGTATCTCAAAGATTAGAAGCAGAGTTTCGTCGTCGCGGTGAATTGTTACGTAAAGAACCCGATTTAATAATATTATCGGTCGGAGTTAATGACTCGCCTCGCAAAGGCAAACCAAACGGGAAATTGTTTACTGAATTTGCCTCTTTTGAAGATAAATTAGCTCGTTTGTTAGATACCGCAGCAGATCTGAGTCAAGTCTTGTTCGTGGGGATGGTGCCAGTAGATGAAAGTAAAATGCCTTTTTCAAATTATTTCTATTTCAACCGCGCCGATCAATATCGCTACAAACAAGCAACCAAAGAAGCTTGCCAACAAAGAAACATTCCTTATTTAGATATTTTCGATCTTTGGACGATAAGGGGCGAAGAATATATCTTATCTCGACTGGCTTCAGACGGCCTTCATCCTAACGTAAAAGGTTACGAGACTATTTTAGAACAGGTTTTAAGTTGGCAGCCTTTTAGAGAATTAAGTTAGTAGAAGTAAATTGAAATACTTATCGGCTCATGGAAGAGCCGAAATCGCAATTTAATTTAGCGCACAGTAACAGTAATAGGATTAGAAATTACTGGTGGATCGTAAGGGACATGAGCATAATTACCCAATACTAACTGCAAACGATGCTGTCCTTGAGATAAACTCAAGGTAGTTTCAGTTTGTCCGCCACCAAAATGACGAATTTGTTCTGTTGCTGGTAAAGATTGACTTAAATCTGGTAATTCTTCGAGATCGATCAGTAGATGGTGATGTCCGGTATTTTCTTTGTCGATGCCTGCTGGGGCAACCCCCATTCCCGACAGTCCAAACTCTACTTTAAATGTCGAAGGTACGCTTTCCCCATTTGCTGGAGAAATTATATATACTTTTGCACCATCGGGCGCATGAGGGGCTAAATCCGCTGCCGAAACAGGTTTGATTGACAATCCCCATCCTAAGAGAAACGCTAAGCCAAAACCAATTAATCTCTTTGCTAGTTTCATAAATATTTGCTTTGTTTGCAATCAATCTTTACAAATTCCTTAATTAAATTTTAATTCAAATACGACTCTTTGTCGTACTTAATACTTGTATTGACAAAAAGTTCTCTGGCTTGAATGGGAAAGTAACTAAATTGAATCAAGATTAGTTGCTTGAATTCCTGCAACCCTCACTATGTCTATCGAAAAAAAAATAGCGTCCAAATCGATAGTTATTCGAACGCTTTAATCTTATTTATTAATTAATTAATTTCAACTATCTAGGAAATCTTTCTAAAACTCCTCGACAATACAGACGCAGATTGCGCCAAGCACTGATATAAGTATCGGAATCTTGATTTTCTAAGGCTAAATTTGTAGCTGCTAAGTAATTAGCACAACCAGTATTGTAATCGCCTAAATAAATCCTCGAATCACCTAAATTGTTGTGAACTTCAGCAAATTCAGCATCAATTGCGATCGCCGCACTATAGTCTTCAATCGCCAGCCAAGGATAGTTTAAACTTTGATAAGCTAAACCTCTTTTTCCGTAGGCCATTGCATTATTAGAATCTAGTTCGATCGCCGCACTATAGTCTTCGATCGCACCCCAGAAATCCCCCATTCTTTGACGGGCAAAACCTCGGCGATTGTAAGCTGTAGCGTCGTTAGAATTAGCGTCAATTCTTCCGGTCAAATTTTCTAATTCGATCGTTCTGGCACTGATAAAACCATCACAATTTCGGCTCTGTATTTTGTAATAATAAGCTCCTTCGTTGCAAGATATATAAAATTCTTCGTAGCTGCCGATCGGTTGGGCCGAAGACATTAAAGGAGCACTAATACTCAATAAAGTAGTAACAACACCAGCAATCGCTGTTTTAATTTTAGTCATGAGCGATCTTTATAATTTTTCTAATTAGTCTAAAATCATAATATCAATTTAATTGACATATTCATGTATTTTTGTATTACTATTTTTCCTTAATTTGTTCTTAATTGATTCGAGATATTTAAATTCTATTTTGTCAATTTATTTATGTTTTTTATATTACTATTTTTTTGATTTTATCTAAAATTAAAATCGAGCCAATCTTAATTAATAGTAAAAAAGTTAATCATTTCAGTGGAAGCGATCGCTTGTAATCCTCGATTATATTTGGATTTGCAACTTTTAGATCGATAATGTTTCCTACCTTACTCTTCAATTTTATGCAATCAAGATTACATAAAATAGTAGTGCTTATTTTTGTTGTTTTGTACAAAATAAGAGTAAGTTCAAATTAAAAGTTTACTAAAACAGGTGTAAAAATGAAAGTTTCTAATTTAGCAAGAATTCTTTTAACTAGCAAACGTCATCGTTCTCAACGCCGTCATGCTTCGATTTTAAGCCGTTCTCTTAATGAATTAGGAGAAAGTGAATTGAGCAATAATAGACTCAGAAAAATAGAAAAAAAATCTTAAAAAAACTGACATACTAAATTGGTTGAGGTGAAAAATGGCTAAACTATGTTATCGTGGCATTTCTTACGAAAAAACAATTCCCACTCTCGAACTTCAAGAAAGCGAAATTAAAGGAAAATATCGCGGAGTTCCTTGTTACAGTCGTTCTGTAAAAATAAATCGCAATTCTCGTTTTAAATTTCCCCTTAAATATCGAGGATCGACTTACGGTTTAAAGCAATAGTTGAATACCATTAAACGCAAATATTGCCCCCGAATCAAATTAATTTGGGGGGATTTGTACTTGATATACTTAATTTTTGAAACCTTTTATTTGACTCTTGAGTTACTTTGGCTTTTCGAGAGCTAGAGCAGTTGATGTTTCTATAAACCTTGTATTTTCGAGGAGTTCGCCATTCGTCTTAGAGCTGATTCGTAAACTAAATATGCAGTTATCAGACGATCGGTTAACTAGACTTGAAAAATGCGATCGAAAAAATAAATTATAATCCTTATCTAATTTGATTTTTACTTGAATCTATCCCTCGATCGCGACTCTAAAAGAGCTAAAATTTTTAGACATAACCTTCCCTAAAATGGGGTGAGGTAAATTTGTCCCGTGCAAAGACAATTAATTGTAAGTAAAAAGGTGAAATAACTTAGACAGTTAAGTCATTTAGCCGAACCAATTAGTTATTTAAAATTAAATAATAAAAGTAATAAAGCTAATTTATTATCTAAATATTGAAGATGTTAGATCTAGATTGTTGCCATGTTTTAAGAATCGAAACCCCATTGGGTGCGAATCTTGTCAAATTAGAAGAAGATTATACGATAGGTCGAGGCAGTAAAAGCTCAATTGTTATTCATGATAAAGAAATTTCTCGTTGTCACGCTACTATTTTAAAAGAAACCGGAAACAATACAGGGATAAATTGTTACTCCATTTACGATGGAGATATTAATGGAAAAAGAAGTACCAATGGATTGATTGTCAACCAAGAATATTGTGTTAGACATTTACTTAAAGCTAAAGATTCTATAATGTTGGGAACTAATGTGGTTTTAAGTTATCATCAACTTTCTAGTAAAGCATTTCAATTGTTGAAATCCGTTCAAACAACTACGAAAAGACATTGTGCCATTGAGGGAGAAGAAACAATAAATTTTAGACAAACAATAGTCTTTAAATCATAATCATTATTAAACTTAAAATCCGAGCGAAAAAATGACTACTGGAAGGAAAAATATCAATCATATACTTATTATTAAAGAACCTAATAATAAAAGATTTTTTTTATTAGCATCAGACTGTTGCTCCCTAGGCAGAAATAATGATAATGATATCATCGTGAAAGATAAACAAGTTTCGCGCTATCATGCAACTTTTTTAAAAAAAACACTAAAAAATTTTGAAGAGCAAATCTGGATTTATGATGGAGATTTAAAACAAAAAAAGAAAAGTAGTAATGGCTTGAAAATTAATAAAAAACTTTATACTAATTATTGCTTAAAAAAAGGTGATTGCATATTAATTGGGCATAATGTTACATTACAGTATTATCAATTTACCGAAGAAACACTTGCTTTATTAAAAGTAATCACGATCGCTAAACAAAATTCTAAATCATCTTCTCAAGCTAGTCAAAATAAATTTAGAAGACAAACAAGTATATTAACAAACGTAGTAAGTTAAATTTTATACTTTTGTGATAATATTTCTAATTCTTTTTCATAATCGAATGAATTAAGTCTTGTAATAGTTTTTTTGAAAGAGGATGAAATATCAATTTTAGTATTTTCTTCATTTCTTTTAAGCGAAGATGGAATAATATCGATTCCTTCACCACTTATATTAGAAATAGATGAATCATTTTTATATGATATTCTTAATAAATTTAATGTGCGCTTTGAAGCTCGATAATACTTTAGTTTAATATTACTGCCTAATTTAATTATATCTTTAGTCTCTAAAATACGTTCCCTATATAATTTTTGATTAATGATTAATCCATTTCGGCTTTTCTTCTTATCGATAACTCCATCAAAAATAGTGTATTCATAAGTCTTCAAATATTCATTTCTTTTTCTTATTAAAGTAGCATGATAGCGAGAAACTTGTGGGTCTTTAATTACTATGGAATTAGACTTACTTCTTCCTATTATATAACGAGCTTGATTTAAAATAACAAAACAGCGACCTTCTACTGTCTGTATTTCTAAGATATACTCCATTCTTTTCTCTTATTATTTTCAGGTTTATTATTAGACTAAAATTAATCGCTACTAAATTAATTCGGCCAAATTACCGATCTTTTCTTATTATTTATCCCAAAAGATCGAAAATAACTAAATTAAATATCCATAATTGCAATATTTTAAAAGATAATTGTATTTTTTTCTTTTATATTTTTTCTGACTATTTCATATAAAAAACTTTATCCAAAGATAATAAAAAATTTGAGACAATATAAATATTGATGACAAAGATTTTTTTTAAAAAATTAATGAGTATTCTTTTTACCGACCACTTTAAAAAAGTATCCTCCCCTGAAATTATTGAAGTTTTAAATTATTGTTGTATAGTTATAAATCCTCAAGATTTAAACTCTTATTTAATCGAAAACAAAGATTTATTAGCAATTATTTATATAGAACCCTATTTCATTGATTTAATTTTAGAATATGAATTAGAATTAAATCTAACAGCTAGGGAAATTGGCATCGATCGCATCGAAATTATTCAAATCGATAATTCTATTTTAAATCATTATTTCAATCAAGCTCAATTCCACAATACTCTCGAAGATTGGCAAGCATATTTAGAATTACAGTATCTCGCTTTTAGCGAAATCGATTGGCTGGTGCTTAAGGATAAGCCTTATTTTTCTTAGTGCGATCGCTTTCTTTAATACTACCTGAGTCTAGTCAACTCATCTATAAGATCGAGTTTAAATCTTTGTCGACATAAATCTATGATTTTTAAAGTTTAGATTGAAAAATATTAAGTTAGCTCGATCTCAGAAGTATTGATATCTGGATTAAATATTTATAAAAATGTTAATAATTACTGAGTTTTTTCTATTTCTTTGAATGGAGAAAGACCCGGACGAACACTGTTCGTAGCTTCGAGTAATAATTCTCTGATATTTGGGCTGAGATCGAAATAATCCTTTATAAAAACCCACAATACAGACTTAGTCCGTCTAAGTTGTAATTATTACTTTTTCTTTACGATCGCAGCTCTAAATCCGACAGTACTATTTAAATATAGAGCAAATTTTTAGATTTGAAATCTGCCATGAAAGGAATCGAAACCCAGCAAAAAACTGTATTCCGCATGGAAAAAGTCAGTAAAACTTACATCATGGGAGAGGTAAAGGTTAGAGCTTTGCGATCGATCGATTTAGAATTGTTTGAGAGCGAGTTAATCGTGTTGTTGGGGCCTTCTGGAAGCGGTAAATCGACTTTATTGAATATTTTGGGAGGATTGGACGTACCATCCGAGGGTAAAGTATGGTTTAAAGGTCGCAATTTAACTAAAGCCAACGACGCAGCTTTAACCCAGTTTCGCAGGGAATATGTCGGATTTGTATTTCAATTTTATAACCTCATTCCCAGTCTGACAGCCAAAGAAAATGTAGCTTTAGTTACAGAAATCGCACCCCATCCCATGCGTCCGCGAGAAGCTTTAGGTTTGGTAGGTTTAGACGATCGCACCGACCATTTTCCGGCCCAACTTTCGGGAGGAGAACAACAAAGAGTAGCCATAGCAAGGGCGATCGCCAAACGTCCCCAAGTGTTATTATGCGACGAACCAACGGGTGCTTTAGATTTTCAAACCGGAAAGCGAGTATTAGAGGCGATCGAACGGGTAAATCAGGATTTAGGCACGACTACAGCTATTATCACTCACAATGCCGGAATTGCAGCAATGGCAGATAAAGTAATTACGATGCGAAGTGGGGAAATTATCGATATTAAGCGCAATACAGTTAAGGTTAAACCTTCTCAGTTGGAATGGTGATCTGAAGTCAGAAGTCAGAAGCGGCAGAAGCCCGCGTCGGCGCAAGACGCAAGGGAACGTCTGCCAAGACAGTCAGAAGTCAGAAGTCAGAAATCACAAGTAGTTAGTAGAGAGAAATAATTAACAACTTAAAAAAATAACAAAGTAGATAAAAATAATTAAAAATAAAACAATTAATAATTTAAAAATAACAAAATAAAAATGAATAGTTTAGATCGAAAATTATGGCGAGATTTGTTAAGACAATGGGGACAATTAATCGCGATCGCCCTAGTTGTTGCTTGCGGAATTGCCAGTTTTGTGATGTCTTTAAGTGCCTATGAATCCCTTAAGTCTACCCAAACTACTTATTACGATCGCTATCGTTTTGCTGAAGTTTTTGCTAGTTTAAAAAGAGCCCCAGAAAGTCTGAGATCTCGCATTGAGGAAATAGAAGGAGTAGCTCAAACCCAAACCAGAATAGTAGTAGATGTTATTGTCGATATTCCCGGAAAAATACAACCAGCAACCGGAAGAATAATATCGATACCTTCACAAAAAAACCCGATGTTAAACGATATTTATATCCGTCGGGGAAGGTATATTGAAGCTGGTAAAGCAGATGAAGTATTAATAAGCGAAGCTTTTGCCAAAGCTAATAAGCTAGAATTAGGCGATACGATCGCAGCAGTAATTAACGGTCGTTGGCAAGAATTACGCATCGTCGGTATTGCTATTTCTCCAGAATACGTCTATGAAATTAGAGGAGGCGGATCTTTATCTCCCGATAACGAAAGATTTGGCATTCTTTGGATGGAAAGAAAAGCCTTAGCTACTGCTTTCAATATGGACGGGGGTTTTAATAACGTTACTTTAACACTGAGTCGAGATGCTAAAGAACAAGATATAATCGATCGCCTCGATCGCATTTTAGAACGTTACGGTGGTTTGGGTGCTTATGGCAGGGAAGATCAATTATCTAATTATATTGTTTCTAACGAAATAAAAGAATTAGAAGGAATGGCGACAAATATCCCGGTCTTATTTTTAGCGATCGCCGCTTTTTTACTTCATGTCGTACTTTCTCGTCTCATTTCAACCCAAAGAGAACAAATAGCCATATTAAAAGCATTCGGTTACAGTAAAACCTCGATCGGCTTTCACTATCTTAAATTTGTTATGGCGATCGTCCTATTTGGGGCGATGTTAGGAACTATTTTAGGATTGTGGATGGGTAACGGTCTAACCGCACTATACGCAGAATTGTTCAGCTTTCCTCTGTTCCGCTATAACGCCGATTGGCGGGTGGTATTTGGGGCAATAGTTATAAGTCTTGTCGGGGCGGTGGTAGGGGGTCTAAATAGCGTTTATAAAGCCGTTTCCTTGCCTCCTGCGGTGGCGATGCGGCCCGAACCTCCACCGGAGTTTAAACCGACTTTAGTCGAAAGATGGGGACTGCAAAATTTATTTTCTCCTGCCGGAAGAATTATATTACGCAATTTAGAAAGAAAACCAATTCAAGCGAGTCTTTCTATTTTGGGTATTGCTTTAGCTGTCGCTATTTTACTGACAGGACGCTATTTTGAAGATGCTATTACCCATTTAGTTAACGTACAGTTTCGCCACGTCCAAAGAGAAGATGTCACCATTGTCTTTAACGAACCCAGGCCCGCAAGAACTCGTTACGAAGTCGCTCAATTACCCGGAGTAATGCGATCGGAGGTTTTTCGATCCGTACCTGCAGTACTGCGCCACGAACACTACGAACATCGTACTGGTTTGACGGGCATTCAAGCAAATGCAGAATTAGTCCGTTTGGTCGATCGATCTCTCAATACTGTTTATTTACCTGCCGATGGAGTAGTATTAACCAAAAAATTAGGGGAAATATTGCACGTCCAACCCGGAGATCTTTTAACAATAGAAGTTTTAGAAGCCGATCGCCCCGTGCGAGAAATTCCTGTAGTAGGATTTGTAGACGAACTGATGGGTTTATCTGCTTATATGGATATTAATGCCCTCAATAAATTAATGCGCGAAGGACAAACTATTTCGGGGGCCTATCTTACTGTAGATGCTAACTCAGCCGATCGACTGTACGCTCGTCTCAAAGAAATTCCCGCGATCGCTGCATTTACCACCCGTCAAGCTGCTTTGGATAGTTTTAATGAAGCTAGCGGCAGAAATATGCGAATATTTACTTTTGTTTTAGTAACTTTTGCTGCGATTATTACTTTTAGTGTCGTTTATAATTCGGCGAGAATTGCTTTATCGGAAAGAAGTCGCGAATTAGCTAGTTTGAGAATTTTGGGTTTTACTAAGGCTGAAATTGCTTTTATTTTATTAGGCGAGCAAGCAATCCTTATTTTATTAGCAATTCCGCTCGGTTTTCTTTTAGGATATAGTTTTGCCGCTTCTATGTCTGCTGTTTATAACCAAGAACTTTTTCGCTTGCCTTTAATTATTACTAAGTCTGCCTACGCTTTTACTTTTTTAGTAACTTTAATTACTGCTGTTATTTCCGGTTTTATTATTCGTCGTCAGCTCAATAATTTGGATTTAATCGCTGTTTTGAAAACAAGAGAATAGTATCGCTTTGCAAAAGGCAAAAGGCAAAAGCGGATTTCGCGCCGCCGAGGTTTCCTCGGCTTTTAGCGAAACCAAGAAGGCAAAAATTCTGGGTTGTAAGTTATGAAGATAATTTATCGATCGGGAAAAAAAGCAGATAGTTCGCATTTAGCAGAATTGATAAATATTGCTTCTGATGGCACTTTAGAATATTTATTTCACGATTTAATTAAATAAAAAAATAAATGCGATCTTATTATCGAAACTGGAAAATTAAATTTAAAATATTTCATGCATAGTCTGTATAAAATTAAAAAATAGGAGGATAAATATTTAAAATGGAAGATTTTCTAGATTTAAAACTCAGACGAAACGATCCAAACTCAAAGAATTAGAAAAAGCCGATCGCCCTAACTTGAGACTAGTATAATATTTGCCAACTATATCGATCGAAACAATCTGTAATACTGTCGAGTACATTGAGCCACTCGGCCTGTTGTTCAATAGCAGCAATAAAAAATTTTATTACAAAAATATATAGAAATGCAGCCCGAATCGATCGCAGCTTTGAAAATAGAAGCAGATCCTTGATTAATAAAGGGGTGCGAAAAAAATGACCCAAATACAAGAACAAAACGAGTATAAAAAAGAAGATAATATCTCTTACGAACAAAAAAATAGCAAAAGATCGCAGCCAATCAAAAACTTACGCAAAAAAATCATTTATACCGTTGCCGGATTGGGAACTTTAACTTTAATTGTATTGGCAATGCGTCCCACCCCGATCGAAGTAGATACAAAAAAAATCGATCGCGAAGATTTTTATGTCACGGTAGATGCCGAAGGAAAAACTAGAGTAAAATCTCGCTATATAGTTTCCGCACCAGTAGAAGGAAGACTGGGGAGAATAAAACTAGATGAAGGCGATCGAGTTGTTAAAGGAATGCCGATCGCTCAGATCGATCCCCTTCCTCAAGATACTAGGGTAAGGCAAGCAAGGCATCAACTGCAAGAATTGCAAGCACAAAAGATCGGTGTTGAAACTTTACGGCCCAAACTAGAAGCAATTGAAAAAGCTAAAGCAAATATAAATAAATCTGAAGCAGGATTACAAGAAGCTAGTGCAAAAGTATTAAGTGCCGAAGCAGCATTAAATCAAGCAACCCGCGATCGCGAAAGATTGGAAACACTTGTATTACAAGGGGCGATTCCAACTCAAGAATTAGAAATAGCCCAATTGAGCGAAACAACTCGCAGAACCGAGTTAGAAGCAGCAAAAAGAACCTTAGATAGTAGAAAAGCCGAATTAGTTGCAGCCAAGCACGATCTTAGCGTTATAGAAGCCGAAAGAAACGATCCAGATTATATGTTGGGGGTTTACAACGCTCAAATCGATCGAATCCAGGCCGAACTTGCTAAACTAGCTGATGATGCGGCCAGAACTACTATTTACGCACCAGATAGCGGCCATGTTTTACGAGTATTGCAAGAAAGCGAGAAATATATCAGAGAAGGTACGCCAATAATAGAATTAGGCGATCGCAAAAAGATCGAATTAGTTATCGACGTTCTTTCTACCGATGCAGTTACAATCGAACCTGGAGATCCCATAATTATCGATCGCTGGGGAGGAGAAACAAACTTAGAAGCAAAAGTAAAATATATCGAACCTGCTGCATTTACCGAAATATCTGCTTTAGGAGTAGAAGAACAAAGAGTAAATGTTATCGCGGAAATAATTGAACCTCCAGCTACCCTAGGAGACGGATATAGAGTCGATACGCGGATCGTTGTCTATTCTGGTGAAGATGTCTTGGTAGTGCCTCTAAGCGCGATTTTTCGCTGCAACGATCGAGCTTGGTGTACTTTTGTGGTAGAAGGAAATAAAGCGATAAGACGAGAAATAACAATTAAAAAGCGCAATAGTTTGGCTGCAATCGTAGAAACAGGCTTAAAATCTGGAGAAACAGTAATTTTATATCCTTCCGAACAAATTCAGTCTGGAAATACAGTCCGATCGCGTTAAATAATTTTAAAATTCTACAACTCGATATTCAACTCCAGTTTGAAATATTCTCACTCCACCACCTTCTGCTACCGTTTGTTTTAAAGCTAATTTATTAGTAACAGTTACTCCAGCTAAATAATCGATTCCCAAATTTTTAAATTCTGGCAACCAAGGTACTGTCGGCCCCATCAAAACTAATTTGGCATTTCTGGCTAATTCTACCAAACGAGGAAAAGTTTTATTAACGATCGAAGTTCCCGTCAGAAAGACCCATTCGGCTTCTGGTAAAATATATTCCGATGCTGGTGCGGGATAATCTTCTGCTGTAGGTTGCAATTCGATAACATTAAGCTCCATTTTTTCGGCATAGCGAGCAAGTCCCGGATAACGTCCGATAACGGCTACTTTTTTGTTTTCAATCTGGGGCAAAAAATGCTCGAATACCGCTAAATTACTCGAAGGAGATAGAGGTTTTGCTTTTTGCGCTAAAGCCGATCGCTCGTTAATTGCCGCATTAATAACAGCCATTCCTACCGTTGCTTGATAACTGTTCCACGATCGCACCCAAGTTGCTATTTCTCGAATCGATTTATTTGTTAAAGTTCCCGACCACGGTAAAGTTCGAGTCGCAACACCCGGACTCATGCACAATCCTATTTCTTCAGCTTGACAAAACGTCCAGACTATGCCTATAGTTATTTCTTTGATTTTGGTATCCGTAGTGGCGTAATCTAACAGCAGATCGTAAATTTCTCGCGGATTAGTCATATCTTAAGTCAGTGAGTGAATGGCGATCGATCGATGTCTAAACTCAATAGAATTATGGAATTTAGCAAGAAAGTATTTATTGCTATTTTGGCGACCTTTTTAATCTTACCCGTACTCGGCTTATCTAATGCGAGTTTTGCTGATGAGGAGATTAATGTAGCTATTTTTGGTTCTCCTTTGCCAGAAAATATGTACGCTGAAGGAGAAAACCCAAACCAAGCCGAGATCGATTTAGGCCGGCAACTATACTATGAAAAGCGACTCAGTAAAAATGCAGATATTTCTTGTAATAGCTGCCATCTTTTAGATAATTATGGAGTAGATAATTTACCTACTTCCCCCGGTCATAAGGCACAATTAGGAGTAAGAAACTCTCCTAGTTCCTATAATGCAGCAGCACATATCGCTCAATTTTGGGACGGACGGGCTAAAAATGTCGAAGAACAAGCATTAGGGCCGATTTTAAACCCGATCGAAATGGCGATGCCCGATCGCGAAACAGTTCTAGCCGTGTTAAACTCGATGCCAGAATATGTCGCAGCTTTCGATCGCGCTTTTCCTGAAGATTCCGATCCGGTAAAATATGAAAATATTGGTGAGGCGATCGGTGCTTTTGAAAAAGGTTTGGTAACTCCTTCTCCTTTCGATCGATACTTGGCTGGAGATACTTCGGCACTGACATCGTCACAAAAAGAAGGTTTGCAAGTATTTACCGAGTCTGGTTGTATTGCCTGCCATAATGGTACTTATCTCGGCGGAAATAGTTACCGAAAAGTAGGTTTAGTTTCGGCCTGGCCGACTCAAAAAGACCAAGGCAAATTTGAAGTAACCGGAGAAGATAGCGATCGCATGATTTTTAAAGTGCCTTCTTTAAGAAATGTTGCGATGACTGCTCCTTATTTCCACGATGGTGCTGTCAATAATTTAGAAGAAGCGATCGCATGGATGGGTAAATATCAATTGGGACGAGATCTTTCCGATACCCAAATTAAAGCGATCGTTGCCTTTTTAGGTTCTTTAACCGGAGAAATTCCTACCGATTATATCGCAGAACCAGAATTGCCCCCAAGTACCGATCGAACTCCAAAACCAGATCCTAATTAAATTGAGC
>CAYWIH010000105.1:0-17886 GCA_964458305.1 uncultured bacterium
TATTTAGTAACATAATGGAATTATTTAACAAAAACTCATTGGTTATTGTAGGCGATCGCTTCGATATTTTAATCCATCTTAGAGGTTAAATTTAAAAAAAAGCAAGTTACTGAACTAATTACGACTGTGGCTTTTAAATAATAAAAAAAGTCCTTTATAATGCAAATAAATCCAGAACGATTTAGTTCTAGATCTTTGTTTTCCATTAGTTTTATTTAATCTTTTTAAGTATAAAAAGCTATGGACGAGCTAAAACGAGTCAGATTGAAATACCATTGCTCCAGCAGCATTTTTATCTAGAGGTTTGGAGAAGAAATATCCTTGTCCGAATTCGCAGCCTAATTTTTGAATCCGATCGAGCTGGTTTTCTGTTTCTATTCCTTCGGCAACTACGCTCATGTTTAAGTCGTGAGCTAATTTAATTATCGCTTTGACAATTTCGATATTTTCTCCGCTATCGCTAATTCTACTGATAAAAGAGCGATCGATTTTGAGAGTATCGATCGGAAAACGATGTAAATAACTCAAACAAGAATAACCCGTACCAAAATCATCAATTAATAATTTAATTCCGCGATTTTTTAATTGTTGGAGAATATCGATCGCTAAATCGTTGTTATCGACGATCGCGCTTTCGGTAATTTCTAGTTTTAAATTGTGACCTTCTATTTGGGTTTCTGTGAGAATTAAATCGATTTGTTCGATTAAATCTGGTTGAGCGAACTGTTTTACAGAAAGATTGACGCTAATAGTTAAAGGTTGGCTAGAGATATTTTCTTGTTGCCATTGTTTTAATTGAGAGCAGGCTTGACGTAATGCCCAGATTCCGATTTGTACGATCGAGCCTGTTTCTTCGGCGATCGGAATAAATTCTCCAGGAGATATCCTGCCTTTTTCTGGGTGATTCCAGCGTATTAAAGCCTCAAATCCGCTTAATTTTCCGTTTTTTAAATCGACTATTGGTTGATAGTGCAGCTCAAATTCTTGGCGATCTGCTTTGCGAATATCTGCCAAACTCAAGGCGCAAGAGCGTCGCAAATCTGTTTCTAATTCCATTATTTTTTCGGCGCGAGCGTGCATATTCTTCTCAAACACCCTGTAGCGGCCTTTTCCTTCTTCTTTAGCCCGATACATTGCCGTATCTGCGTCTCTTAAGAGGTTTTCTGGTTTGCAATAAGTGCGATCGCCTAATACTATTCCGATACTGACGTTGATAAATATTTCCCTTTCTCTGATTTGAAAGGGTAGTTTCATTACTTGGTGAATTTTTTCTGCTGTTGTTGTGGCTTTCTCGGTATTTTCAATCTCGTCTAAGAAAACAATAAATTCATCTCCACCCAAACGCGAGATCGTCGTTGCTTCTGGCAAGCAATATTTGAGGCGATCTGCTACTGCTATGAGTAATTTATCGCCGATGGTGTGACCTAAAGAGTCGTTAATTACTTTAAAGCGATCGCAGTCCAAAAATAGCACTGCATAGCTATAATCGCTATCTTTCTGAGCGCGCGAGGTGGCTCGCTCGAGCTGTTTCATTAAAAATGCTCGATTTGGCAGCGATGTTAAATCGTCTTTTAAAGCCATCCGCAACAGTTTTGCTTGTATTTGTTCGCGCTGGTTTATTTCTTTTTTTAGTTCTTCGTTTGTCTGTTCTAATTCTTGTTGAATTTTTTGCCTTTTTATTATTTCTTTTTCTAATTCTTGATTGGCACTTTTGAGTTGTGCGGTGCGCTCGATTACTCGCTGCTCTAATTCTTCATTGAGCTGACGAACTTTTGCTTTTGCCGATTGTATATCTAATTGATTTTGGATTCTGACTAAAACTTCTTCGCTTTCGATCGGTTTGCTAATGTAGTCTATTCCTCCTACTTTAAAAGCTTTCACTCGGTCGATCGATGCGTTATTGGCACTGAGAAAGATTACTGGGATCTCGTAAGTATTTGCGTCTAGTTTCAATCTCTGACATACTTCATAGCCGTCCATTCCCGGCATTTTGATGTCGAGCAGAATTATATCTGGTGGTGCTGCTTGAATTGTTTTTAAAGCTATTTCTCCGTTGAGAGCTTTGCGAACTCTATACCCTTTTTCTGTGAGTATTGTCGATAATAAGCGTAAGTTTTCTAGCTTATCGTCTACGATTAAAATTGTTTTTCTTTCGAGATCTTCGATAGTACTCTCGTTCTGAGTGCGGCGCAGATAGGATAACTTTACTCCCGCCTCATTATTGTTCGCTTGAGGGAGTTTAGATATCTGCGATTTATAGTTTGTGATGCCTAGCTCAGAACTATTCATATTTCTGTCGATTTACTCTCTTATCTTTTATCAAAACTAAATTTTTTAAGTATATCCACGATCTCGGTCACTACTTAGATTATTTTAATTAGCGGATCTACTTAAGTTCGATTTTTTGACCTTAACCTGGAATTTATTTTTTTAACTAGTAATATTACTGAAATATTATAACTTGAAAAATTTTCTTAAATATATTTATTTTTTTCATCAATTTTTTGCGGCGATCGAGACCAGTTGCGCCATTCTGCCGCGCTCCGAATTGCCAGCCACAAAAGCATTAAAGCGATCAATCCCCCTTCTTGTGGTGCTCTCATCGCAAACATTACCAAAAAAACGCAGAGAACATCTTCGCTCAAAGCCAGCCACAAAGGAATGCCGCGCAAGCGAAAAAACCAACCTATTTCGACTAATTTTAAAATTAAGGCTAAAATTCCGCCAACAACACCAATTAACCAGATAGGATTAAATTCTAATTCGACCGCTCTGGCTACAGTAATCCCCATTAACGCTCCGACTAAAGGACTGAATATTAATTGAATTATTTGCAATATTCTTTGTCCTAGTAATTGTTTCGAGCCTAACAATTCAAATAAAGACCAACTAATCAAAATAACAATTAAAACTCTGGGATCTATTTGTGACAAAACTGGTACGTTAGACCATAATTTATCTTTTTGTAGCAGGCCGATCGCTAGGAGGGGTAAGGCAATTCTCATTCCTGCTGCTGCCGAAGCAGATAGTATTGCTAAAAGTTCGATGACCATGATAAAAATGTAAGGTCTTGGGCTTGGAGGCTCTATCTAAAAAGGATAATCTTAGTATAAATTGATTTTTTTCGTTGTTAATTTTTTTTTTTACTTTTTATAAAAATATTTTGCTTAATGTCATTAAATATACTATCTATTAGTTTGAGGTAAAAATTATTTTAAAATTGATGGAACTAAATAGAATATTTTGTCGTCTTTAAAGTATTTATCTCAATTGTAGTTAATAGAAAAATAACTAAAAATGTCTGAGTCTCTCTTTGCCGATGCTACTAAAAGATTAGAAAAAGCTCTTCAATACGTTGCAATTTCTGAAGATGGATTGAGAAGGCTCAAATATCCTAAAGCTAGTCTAATAGTTTCAGTTCCAGTCAGGATGGATGATGGTTCGCTGCAAGTATTTCCGGCTTATCGAGTGCGCTATGACGATACTAGAGGGCCTGGTAAAGGGGGGGTTCGCTACCATCCTAACGTTTCTTTAGATGAAGTACAATCGTTAGCATTTTGGATGACATTTAAAGCAGCCTTGCTAAATTTACCTTTTGGCGGTGCTAAAGGAGGAATTACTCTCAATCCGAAAGAACTATCCAAGCAAGAACTAGAAAGGCTGACTCGCGCTTATATCGACGCGATCGCGGATTTTATCGGCCCGGATACCGATATCCTCGCCCCCGATGTCTATACTAACTCGACTATTATCGGCTGGATGATGGATCAATACAGTATTATTCGCAGAAAAATCACGCCCGGTGTGGTTACGGGAAAACCCTTAGCTATGGGAGGATCTCAGGGTAGAGATGCGGCTACGGGGACGGGAGCATTTTACGTTATCAACACAATTCTACCTAAGTACGGGCAATCTCCAGCTCAGACAACGATCGCGGTGCAAGGATTTGGTAAAGTAGGAGCGACACTGGCCGAACTGTTGGCAAAAGCAGGCTATAAAGTCGTAGCTGTCAGCGACTCGAAGGGAGGAATTTATGCTGAAGTTGGCTTAGATATTCCCAGCATCAGGCATTATAAAGAAAAAAATCGAGCTATTAAAGGGGTTTATTGTCAAGATAGCGTTTGTAATATTGTCGAACATAAAGTAATTACTAACGAAGAATTACTAACTTTAGATGTCGACGTTCTCATTCCTGCCGCACTGGAAAATCAAATTACTGCCGATAATGCTGGCGATGTTAAAGCTAAGTTTATTTTTGAATTGGCAAACGGCCCGATTACATCCGCAGCAGATCCGATTTTAGCAGCAAAAGGGATTGTAGTTTTTCCCGATATTTTAGTTAATGCTGGTGGGGTGACGGTCAGTTATTTTGAATGGGTACAAAATCGTAGCGGTTTGTACTGGACTTTAGAGGAAGTAAATCAAAGACTTAAAGCAAAAATTGTCAGCGAAACCGAAAAAACTTGCTCGATCGCCGAAAAATATTCTGTTTCTATGCGTACTGCTGCCTACATTCACGCTTTAAATCGTCTCGGAGAGGCTTTAGATGCTAAAGGTACTCGAGATTACTACGTTAACGATCGCTAGATCGACCCGCAAATAATACCAATTTCGTTTTTATTTGCTATGGATGAGGAGTCAGGGGTGAGATCTTTTGAATATCCTCAGCAGTTTTTGGCAAGCAAGTATTTGTAAATTTGAGCAAACTACTTAACTTACCTATGGTTAGGTCTAACTTGTTTGTTAATAAACCAACAAAAGCTCGAAAAGATTGCAGTTTCAACTCACTATTTAGACTTAAGTATCTTTGGCATTCCCAATAACTATAATTTTATTTTTACTAATAAAAATGTAATCTAAATCTTTACTGGGAGCGATCGCGATCGCTCTTAGCAAATCCAATAATTTTTAAAGAAAATGAAGCGTAAATAAAGTTCCTTATCTATTTCAATCTTAACCATTTTTCATATTTCCTTCAAGCCAACTTTAAGATTATCTTTTTAAAAAAACTAGATATCTTAAGACTTTATCCTTCACCCAAATAACTCAATAAATTCCCTTACTATCAGCAAAATGTATTTAGCTTAAGTCGTGATTTCGATCGCAGTAATATTCTCTTTTTCCATTAACTTAGAGTAAGGCTAAAAAATAAATTTTGAAGACTTTATAATTTAGCAAAAATAAACCTTTAAAAATCAGGGCATTATCCGATCTTTTAGTTTAAAAAAGAGCTTGTAAGGATTTAAAAAAGTAACCTAATTTAGTAACTTTTTAACCAAATTAAAAACAATAATTGCTCGAAATTACAGATTTAGAATTTTGATATTCAAATTCTATAAAAGTCAACCTTTAGATATTAGGAATAGTAAAACATGGTAACCGCATTAGATTTAGCAAATGGTGTAGTAGTAACACCTGGAACTGATTTAACCAACGTTATAAATGGGGATACAGCTCAAAGAATTTTTACCATTACAGATTCTAGATTGGATGGAGCAATTTTCGGAGTCGTACCTACTTCTACCAACAATCCTGGCTTAGAGGGAGTAACGGTTACAGATTCAACCTTTTTGAATACGCAGTTTATTGGTACTACAGGGGTATTGTTTAACCTCGCTATTAATAGTTCTGAAGATCTTACTTTTAATGGAAGTACTTTTACTAATGTTACTTTCATAAACGATAGCGATCGGTTTAATCCGACAACAATTCAATTAGCTGATAGCAGATTTATTAACACTGTATGGAATAACGTCGATGCTCGGGGGGCATTTCTCGAAGCGGCAGATTTTAGTGGTGCTGCATTAACTAACGTACAGTTTAACCCTTTCGATCTCAACAATGGTAACGCGCCAACCATAACTAGTTTAAATAGAGCTAACTTAAGCGGTACGACAATAAGCAATTCTGATTTTCAACAAGTTAACTTAAATGCAGTCGATTTTAGTAATGCTGCAATTACAAACTCTAATTTCCAAGCTGCCGATCTCAAAGAAGCTTATGGGGGTTTAACCGTTGTCAATGGAGCGTTAACGGTTCGAACTGATGGTGTCTTTGCTAACGACACTATTTTTCAAGGAGTTAACTTAGAGGGAGCAGTTTTTGAAAAGACCAGATGGGTAGATACTTTGTTTGATAACAGTAGTTTAACGAATCTAGGTGCAGTCTCCGATGCTACATTTACTGAGACTGTCTTTAATAACGCAGACTTTACAGGTACTACATGGATCGGTAATTCTGCATTTGATAATGTTAGATTTACAGGAACGCTAACAGGATTCGATGCAACTGGTTTAGATACTAGAAATATAGATTTTTCTGGCGTAACCCAATTTAACAACGTTACCGGAGTACCCGGAGTTCCAGCAACAATAGTTTAATTAAATCGGGGAGTTGGGGAAGTTTAATCTTAGAACTAATTCTTCTAATTATTATTTTTGAGATACAAATTTAAATAAATAAACTCTCCCAACGCTCCCTGAGTTCTGGGTTTAATTAGAAGGAGTTCGCTCTTCTTCTTGTGGTTGTTCGGTAGAAGTAGGTTGAAGATTTTCCCGAGGCGATCGCTCTTTTTCGGGAATGGGAGTAAGAAATAAAACCAATCCAGATAAAGCTAAACCAGTCAAACCCAAAGCAGCTGGCGCGCTGCGTTTAGTTATTGGTTCGTCTGAAATAACGTGACGTTTCGAGAGGGGTTTTAATTCAAGTTGGCGATCGGGGAGGATGAAACGATCGGCAAAAAACTGATCGATCGCTTCGACTAGGTCGAATAATTGTAGGGTAGTCAATTCAATTTCTACTTTTTCGAGATCTGCTGGCTGCCAACTCAAGCGATGTAAATTTTTATTGTCGACTCTTTCGATGGCGATCGAGTTAGGCTTATCTTTATCGAAAGATTTTGGGTAGCGCAAACCGCTCAAAAACTCCTGAGCGTAGGAGCTGACAGTTGCAATTAAATTATCAAAAAAATCTTTTTCTCCACTTAAAGATTTATCTTTACCAACAAACTTGCATTCCGCGCTCAAAATAGAATCAATAACTTCTGTCTTGATACCCTCTTCTGAGACATAAGTTCTACCAGGATCGCTCATACCCGATACGATCAAAATGCAATTAGGTAAATTATATTCTCGTTGAACTATCACTTTACTTCTCCATCAAACAAACTATTCCAGAGCCTTTGCTTTCCAGACGTTCCGGTGCAAAATAGTAATTGACTTAAAAGAGAAATAGCGAGATCTTCTAATTTTTCTCGAGCAGCCAGATATGATTCTACTTTAGCGCGACGAGGATTCATGCGACTCTTAAAATGGGCGCGAAATCTTTCGATATAGTCCGATAAGCGAAAATGTTGTTGTAGAGCCAAGTCTTTTTCTCTGAGGTGTTGCTCTGCTAAAAGTAATTCGCGAATGGTAACGGTCAATCTTTGAGCCATTTCGCTGGCGATCGTCACCAAACATTTTGCTTGTTCTAAAGTGAGATTGTTGCGGGTGTAGGAGCGTCTTAAAGGGTTAGTGCAACGCAAACGCCAGAGAACGATCCGATTTTTAACGATCGATTTCATTCGAGATTCTCGAGCTATTTTTAGCATATATTCCGATCCTCCCAGTTCCAAAGCTTCGATCGCCAGGAGGAGCAGATCTATTTTTTGTTGCATTTGAGGCGAACATACCCCTTTTGAGATAGGTATATCCGGTAGGTCTGTAAATATATCTTCTTTTGAGAGGGAGGCAGAACTTGAATCGGGCATTACGTTTATATAATGACTCATGGTCGGTCTTTTACCATACTTCGATCGACTATACAAGTGCGGCTTTCAGTTTGGCAAAAGGAGGTATCTGGAGATACTTTTTTTGCAGAAAGCAGAGCAGGTTTTATTAGTTTAAGTTTATAGTGGGAGATTCGATATCCTCCAGTAAACGATCGCTTTAATCTCAACATTATTATTAGTTTATGAAAATAGTTAATTACTCAATTCAAAAATAAAACAAAAGCTCTGAGAAGATAGTCAAAAATTCTGTCAAAGTAAACACGTGCTTAATTTTTAGCTTAATTGTAATTTGCTCGATCGCCAACCAACTACTATGGATCTCAAATCATTAATTCGTGACATACCAGATTTTCCTAAACCGGGGATTGTTTTTCGCGATATTACCACTTTACTGAACCATCCGGCAGGTTTGCGCTATACTATCGATACTTTAGCTGAAAAATGCAAAAATAGCGGTTTATTGCCCGATTATGTCGTAGCGATGGAATCGAGAGGTTTTATTTTCGGCACTCCTTTAGCGTATCAACTCGAAGCGGGGTTCGTTCCAGTTCGCAAACCAGGTAAATTGCCGGCCGCAGTTCACAAGGTAGAATACGATCTAGAATATGGCAGCGATACGTTAGAAATTCATTGCGATGCTGTCAAACCGGGGAGCAAAGTTTTAATTGTCGACGATTTGATTGCTACTGGGGGCACGGCTAAAGCAACGGCAGAATTATTAGATAAGATTGGCTGCGAAGTCTTGGGTTTTAGCTTTATCATCGAGTTAAAGAATTTGGCAGGACGACAAAAACTCCCTTCACTGCCAATTGTTACCCTAGTTGAATATTGATGAAAACAATTGCGCCAAAATCCAATAATAAATTAAGGTCGATCGAATCGATCTTAAGTAACGAAACCTTTTTATACGTCCTCAAGCGGCTTTTACAAGGTATTTTTACCTTGTTTTTGGCTTCTTTGCTCAGTTTTATTATTATTTATCAAGCTCCTGGAGATTTTATCGATACTTTGCGAGGAAATCCAGCTATTTCTCAAGAACAAATCGATGGCTTAATAAAACTTTATGGTTTAGACCAACCTTGGTACGTTCAATATTGGCGGTGGTTGGTGGGAGTCGTCACCCGCTTGGAATTCGGCTACAGTTATTACTATAAAATTCCCGTAACTGAGGTAATCTGGCCCAGAGTGGGAGCGACGCTATTATTAGCGATTTCTTCTATTCTCGTAACTTGGACGATCGCGATTCCTTTAGGCATACTCAGCGCGGTGAAACAAAATACGGTTTTAGATCGCATTTTACGCACCTTAAGTTATGTCGGTCAGGGTTTTCCCAGTTTTATTGCGGCTTTGTTATTATTATTTTTTGCCCAATCGGTCAGTCCTTTGTTTCCGGTGGGTAATATGGAAAGCCTCAACCACTCAGAATTATCTCCTTTGGGTCAAGTTCTCGATGTTGCTTGGCATTTAATTTTACCGACGATAGCTCTGTCGATTACTAGTTTTGCTGGCTTGCAACGTTTGACGAGGGGTCAATTGCTCGACGTACTGCGTCAAGATTACATTCAAACTGCTCGCGCCAAAGGATTGCCGGAAAATCGAGTATTTTACGTTCACGCGCTGCGAAATGCGATCAATCCTTTAATTACTTTACTGGGTTTTGAATTTGCCAGTCTCTTGAGCGGTTCTTTTATTGCCGAATATTTCTTTAACTGGCCAGGTTTGGGAACTTTGACCCTCAAAGCGGTACAAGCTACCGATACTTATTTAGTGATGGCTAGTTTGACTTTCGGGGCTGCTATGCTGATCGTCGGTAATTTATTAGCAGATTTATTGCTTAAAGTAGTCGATCCTCGCATCACTTTAGCAAATCTTAAATAAAAATTATGTTATCTTCCCTTTACTATCTAATTCGCTCCAAACAAGACGGTCAATATTTAGTCGCTCGCTCCAACGATACTGGTAGAGAAAAAGAGACTCGCTACTTATTAATGTTTACCGAACAATACGATGCGTTAACTTATCTCAACACTCACGCCAAAGAATTGAGCGATCGCTTTGCTGTCGAATCGATTTCTAAAATTCAGTTAAAGGCGATTTTAAAACGCTGGGGATTTGAAGGTATCGCGATAGTTAGAGATCCCTTAATTCCCTCGATCGATTTTCTGCTAAAAGATTCAATTAGTTATTTTTAATCTCAAACTTGAACCTGGGGATAAAATCTGAGAAAATTGGCAAAGGTTGCGGGAATAAAGCATTTTTCCCGTGTTTCTTATTTTTTACCGCTTAATTAAGAGTATCGAGTGCTTGCCTTGCGAGACACTCTAATTAGCAATGAATCTCTTACGGTTAGCGTTTCCCGAGCAGGTTCTATGTCTAGAAGAAAAAAAAAGTTTCCCTGCGGCCACAAAGGCTACGGTCAAATTTGCCACCGATGCCTACAAGAGCAGGTCGAGATAACAATAAAAAAAGAGCACAAAAATCGCTGGGAGTCTACCTTCGAACTAGATCCGATCGATCTCAGAGCTTTACCGAAAAATGTTGTCGTTAAAGCCCGCAAAATTATGCGCGATCTGCAAAGGGACAAAAACTATCTCCATTTTCACGGCAAAAGATTGCGTCACGATCGCTCTACTATTAGCATTCCTGTTACTCGTCGCTACCGTCTTTTATGTCGCGATCGCGGCAGTTTTCTCGTTCCCGAAGCTGTTGTTTCCCACGAGGATTACAATGTTTGTAAACCGGGTGGTTAGAATTTTTTAATAAAGTAAACCTATGCAAATTTATCTTGACAACAGTGCCACAACTAAACCACGGCCGGAAGCGATCGCCAAAATGCAAGAAGTTCTTCAATCTCAATGGGGAAATCCTTCTAGTCTCCACAGTTGGGGTGTTAGAGCCGCTACTATCCTCGAAGAGGCCAGAATTCAAGTAGCTAATCTTGTTAACGCCCCGAGTCCCGAGTCGATCGTTTTTACTTCAGGAGGCACCGAAGCGAATAATTTAGCGATTATCGGCACGGCCAGACGATACAAACATCCACAACACATAATTATTTCCAGTGCGGAACATTCGGCAGTAGCAGAGCCGGTAAAATTATTAGAATCATGGGGTTGGCAAGTCAGTCGCTTACCCGTTAACAATACTGGAAGAGTAGATCCGCAAGATTTAAAAAGAGCCATACAAACAAATACAGTTTTAATTTCGATAATTTACGGACAAAGCGAAGTAGGTACGATCCAACCGCTCGAAGAGTTAGCTAAAATTGCTAAAAATAACAATATTCTCTTTCATAGCGATGCGGTACAAGTGGCCGGAAGATTGCCCCTCGACGTACAAAAATTATCCGTAGATCTGCTGTCCCTATCGGCTCATAAAATATACAGTCCCCAAGGTGCGGGAGCTTTATATATTCGTCCGGGAGTAGAATTAATCCCCTTATTTGGCGGTGGAGGACAAGAAAGAGGTCGTCGCTCGGGCACTGAAGCATTACCCGCGATCGCAGCTTTTGGCGTAGCCGCAGCAATGGCCGCAGCAGAAATAAATACCGTTACGCCCCGTTTGATTAATTACCGCGATCGCCTATTTAATTTACTGGCAGATTGCCCTTATCTCAAACCTAGTGGCGATCGTTTTTATCGTTTACCCCACCACGTCAGTTTTGTTTTATCTCCTACTCAAAAGATCCCAGAAGCAATTACGGGCAAAACCCTGGTTCGTCAGCTTAATTTGGCTGGTATTGCCATTAGTGCCGGTTCTGCTTGTAATAGCGGCAAATTAAACCCTTCTAAAGTGTTATTAGCGATGGGCTACGATCCCTTAACTGCCAAAAGAGGCATTCGTTTGAGTTTGGGACGAGATACTACTTTAGCCGATATCGATTGGACTGCGATGGTACTCAAACAAATTCTCGATCGATCTATTCCTCCTTTAGTGACTTCTCAACTATAAAAATAAACAAAAATACTTTTGCGAATAATCCCTTAGTTAAAGCGATCGAAATTACTTAAATTCCTCCGTATAATTACTTGCGTATTTATGCTCAAATGATTACAATATTTTTGAATCTTTAAAATTGTTAATTTTTTGAAATGAATTTTAAGAAATCTGCGGGCGCGTTCCAACAAAAATTAGAAAATTCACGTTGGCTTCTCAAAAAAAATTGGCAACTTCTAAAATTAGGAGCAGATCTCAATCCAAAACAAAATAGATTGAGAGAAACAATCGAACGGGCTGCGCGAGAATGGTTTGCAAAAGGACAACTATCTAATTATTTATTGAAAGAAGAAGATCTAATTCTTGCCGAACAGTTTTACATTAATAATAGCGATTTGTTATCTTCTAGAGCTGCTCGATATATTATCGAGTCGGTTGCCATGAGAAATAAAGCCCGAAAAATAGATAAAGCGCAAAGAAATCGCCGATTAATCGGTATTAGTGCGATCGCAACAATGGCTTATGTTTGTCTGTTTGCTCTCTCGACGACAACAATACAAACTAATTTACTAGAGGCAGAGAATATTATTAACCCTGCTCTTAACAATTTTAAAGTTCTTTCTAAATAATTTAAAATACCCCTTCCAAATCTAAGATATAATTTATAGCCTCCCAGAATCGCGAGGCAAATCCGTGGCAATTTTTCGCCTTCGATTCTACCTAAGTAATACTTAAGTATATTACGCAATTGAATTAAAAATATCAAATAAACTGAGCTGCAACAGCGAATAAAGACATAACCGAAACAGATTGTATAATTATACGTAAAGCAGTTTGCTAGAATATTTATTTAAGAATATTTATTTAATTGCTAAAGATCGCCCCTGCTTCTCCCTAAATATACTAAAGTTAGAGCGAAGATAAGGATAATCGGTTTTGCGATTGACAAACTATAAATAAAATTAAATAAAATTTAGATTATGTCTCAATTTCCTCAAACTATAGAAGAAGCGATCGCACAAGCTAAAGAAGCGACTACAGCAGCTCTCAATGATGGTTATCAAAGAGTACAAGTCGAATTAGTAATACCCGAGATAGCCCTCGAAGCACAAAATCTTGCCAAACAGTTTACAACTCTATTCGAAAGCTACGGGGCTGGTTTGAAGGTTCTTTTTGCCGATACTGGTGCTGCTGCTTTGGCTCGTCGAGATTGGGGCGAAATTCCCTTTAAAATTAGCGATATCGGGACTTCTCGCTCTCCTGTCGAACGAAAAATAAATGACGACGACGAAATTTTTTTGGTGGTTTGTCCTTCTGCAGTTGAAGTCAATCAAGTAGAAAAACTGTGTAATTTGGCCGGCGATCGCCCCGTAGTTTTACTGATTCCCCAATTAGAAGATGTTTCTATTGTTGGTATTGGTTATGCAGCCAGACAACTGCGAGATCGATTTATCAGTACGCTCTATTCTTGTTACTATTTTAGACCGATAGATGGTGCTGCGGTTTTGCGCTGTCATCCTTCTATTTGGCAAGTTTGGCTCGAGATGGGTGAAAATGAATATAAATTAATTGCCGAAGATACTCAAAAACCAATGGGCGAAGCTTTAGAGACTATTTTAACTAAAGCAACTCAACCTAATTCAGATGGCGATGGCAATAATAACGTTGCTCAAACTAAAAAAACGGGTTTGTTCGGTAATCTGCAAAAGTTTTTACGTGCTTTGAGTCAATAAAATTGTTGTGTCGATTTAGCTAGTGCGATCGAACGCGCTAGTTTTTAGTTAACTTTTATTAGTTTACTGTCATAAGATTTTCTTTGTATGTTAAGAGTTGTTTTTTTTATTAAAAATTATTCTGAGATCGGAGATATTTTAATGTAGAGCAAACTAGTTAAAGTCGATCTTAGTCTAGGTCTAGTTAAAGTCGATCTTAGTTAAATTTTCAAGACAACAAAAGTTAAGGAATTTAAGGTTGCTCGCCGCCAGTTTTATCCTGTGACAGACTTAGAACTGGCTGCAGCAGAATTATTTTAATATTTAGATTAAAATACTTTAATAGATTAATTACACTTTAAATAAAATAAAAACAAAAATATAAAAATAATATGAATAATAAAAACCCTCTTAAAGCTTACGCAACTCACGGATTAATTGGTATAAACTTATTATTTTTTGCAGCACAATTCACCGGAGGAACTAACGATCTAACCACTTTATATGAGTTAGGCTTGGGGCCGCAAGCAGTTTGGTCTGGGGGGCAATGGTGGCGACTTTTAAGTGCTAATTTTCTCCATTTTGGTTGGATGCATCTATTTACTAATATGCTGGGTCTGTATTTTATAGGCAGATTTGTAGAAAATAATTTAGGAGTGCGTCGTTATTTATTGGCTTATTTTATTAGTGGCATAGGTTCGATGTTAGCTTTCAGTATTTTAGCCATAAAAATGGACGCGACCAATCAAATTTTGGTAGGAGCATCTGCGGCAATTATGGGCTTGATCGGGGTGATTTGTGCGATTTATTTTCGGATTTGGCAAAGAAAAAGATCCCGTCATGCATATAGAAGATTGTTACTTTTAATGTTCACGATCGGCTTACAATTTGCTTTCGATTTAGCAATGCCAAGAGTCAGCTTTTTAAGCCACGTCCTCGGTTTGGTAATTGGTTTTATTAGTGGAAGTATTTTATTAAAAGATGAAGACTTTGAGGTAGAACGCCGCAAAGAGATTTTGAGCAAATAAGCGTAAAACAGATTGAAATCGAGCCAAATAGGGATAATTAACAGAGAAGTTAGTAATTATTATTTAGAAATATATCGATAAATGGACTCAAAAATCCCTTTAATTCGCAATCAAAAACTATTAGAGCGATCGCTGACTCACCGATCTTACGTTAACGAACATCCCGAAGCCACAGAAGATAACGAACGTTTAGAATTTCTTGGCGATGCAGTTTTAGGCTTTACGATCGCCGAACTTCTTTACAAAAATTATCCAGGAATGAGCGAAGCACATCTGACTCGTTTGCGATCGAAATTAGTCGATGAAACTCAATTAGCTAAATTTGCTAAAGAATTGGGTTTGGGTAAGATAATGCGTTTGGGTAAGGGTGCTGAAAAGGATAACGGTAGAGAAAGTCCTTCTTTGTTGAGCGATACTTTTGAAGCTATTATCGGGGCTTATTTTCTCGAGTCGGGAACTGAAGCAGTCAAAGAATACGTGGTATCCTTATTTATGCCAGTAGCCGAGCAAATTTTAAACTCGGTATCCCTAGATCGATCGCAGAATTTAATCGATTCTAAAAATAGATTCCAACAATGGGCTTTAGCTGAAATAGGACAAAACCCTGTATATGAAATTATCGCCGAATCGGGGCCCGATCACGCTAAAGAGTTTACCGCACGAGTAAAAGTAGGCACTACAATTTATGGTACTGGTAAAGGTCGTCGCAAACAAGAAGCTCAAAAAAGAGCGGCCGAGTCTGCTTTGAAAAGTCTCGGAATATTATAAGTATTTAGTAACGAGTGATGAATAACCAGATGACAAAATTAAGTTTTTGCGCGATCGCCCTCAATGAAGAAAAATCTTTACCTCAATGTCTCGGTAGCGTTAAAGATCTTGTCGATGAAATAATATTGTTAGATACGGGATCGAGCGATCGCACTGTGGAAGTGGCCGGAGAATTAGGAGCGAAAGTATATAATTTTCAATGGTGTAATGATTTTGCTGCCGCTCGTAATGAGGCTTTAAAATATGTAACTGGGGATTGGGTTTTAATTTTAGATGCCGATGAAGTTTTAACAACAGAAATAGTTGCGGATCTAAAATTAGCAATAGCAAAAGAAGATAATTTAGTTGTTAATTTAATTAGGCAAGAAGTAGGTGCGACACAATCTCCTTATTCTTCGGTTTCTCGTTTGTTTCGTCTTCATCCTGCAGTTAAATTTAATCGTCCCTATCACGCTTCGATCGACGATAGTATCGAAAATATTTTAAAACAAGAAAAACACTGGCAAATAGTCGATTTAGCTAAGGTTGCTATTTTACATTACGGTTATCGCCCCGAAGCGATCGCGGCTTTAAATAAGTTCGATCGCGCTAAAACGGCAATGGAAAGTTTTTTGGCTCGGCATCCTCACGATCCTTATACTTGCAGCAAACTGGGAGCTTTATACTTACAAATCGATCGCGAAAAAGCAGGGTTTAAATTACTAAAACAAGGTTTGAAATCTAATCAAGCAGACGCTCCGGTAGCCTTCGAGTTACACTATCATTTGGCTAATTTTTACAGCAGAAATTCAAATTTTGAAAAAGCTTTAAAGCACTATCAAAAAGCCATTTCTCAACCAATTATACCGCTATTAAAAATCGGAGCGTACAATAATTTGGGTAGCGTTTTACAATTGTTAGGGGATTTAGAACGAGCCGAAGCAAGTTATTTATTAGCTTTAAAAATAGATCCTAATTTTGCTTTGGGTTATTATAATTTAGGTAAAGTTTACAAACAAAAAGGTCTTTTTGTCGACGCGATCGAAGCTTATCAAAAAGCAATTAATTTAAATCCAAATTATGCCTTTGCTTATCAAAATTTGGCAGTAGTTTTATTAAAAATCGGGCAATTACCAGAAAGTATCGCGGCATTTCAAAAAGCGATCGAGCTGCACCAAAATCAAAATAATCCCCAAGAAGCAGCAAGATTGCGCCAAAAATTACAACAAATGGGTTTTGCTAAAATTTAATTAAAATTTATTACAATGAATGAAAAAAGCTCGCCAAAAAGCATGAATTATCATTTAGTTTACGATGGAAATTGCAATCTCTGCGTAGGATTTGCCCAATTATTAGAAAAATTCGATCGCGGTAAAATCTTCGATTATATTCCGATGCAAGACAAAGAAAGCCTGAGTAAATTTGGGATAAGCGAACAAGATTGCGAAATGGGAATGATTTTAATCGACGGGAAACAGCCCGAAAATCGCTGGCAAGGAAGTGCAGCAGCAGAAGAGATCGGCAGACTCTTACCGATGGGAAGTGCTTTTATAGCCGCATATCGCGCTTTACCAGGAGTTAAATGGATGGGCGATCGCGCTTACGAACAAATTCGGGACAATCGCTACGATTGGTTTGGTAAGAGAGATTCTACTTATCACTCTAGCTATCCCTTCGGTTGCAAAGCACCAGAAAATAATACCAGTTCTCAAACCGTTCGGCAACAATAATTTAACCTTCTCCTCCTCAAACCTCAGACAGAGGGAAAGCAACTCAATGTATTTTAAGATGCCAAAATAATGTGCCTTGAGGAGTGCGATCGATGGGGGAGAAAAAATTCAGGAGTAGGGTCAAACGGGCTAAAAAATTAGCTTAACGCGCGAGAAGCCTCACATCTCTATTTTTTAAATGAGTGTGAGACGGCACGAAAACAGTGCGGAAGCAGTTCCGCCCACGTTGCCTCATGAATCGCGCCACATTATTTTTTGTGCTAAAATTATTTATAGCAAAGCTATGTTTACTCTAAATGCTTCGAGTCGTCAAAGTAAGATTATATCCAAATAGCCAGCAACAACAAGCCTTAAGCCAGTCTTTCGGTAATTGTAGATGGCTTTGGAACTATTTTCTTAATTTGATGAATAAAACTTATGCAGATACGGGTAAAGGCTTATCTGGATATGCTGTTAAAAAGCAAATACCCCAACTTAAAAAAGAGCATGAATGGTTAAAATTAACTTATTCTCAATGCTTACAGCAAGTATGCTTAAACTTGGGTGTTGCTTTTAATAACTTTTTTGAAAAACGTGCTAAATATCCTCGCTTTAAAGCTAAACATGGTAAACAATCAATACATTATCCTCAAAATGTGAAAATTCTTGACGGGGCTTTGAAATTGCCAATGATAGGCGATGTTAAAACAGTTTTTCATCGAGAAATAAAAGGAAAAATAAAAACTGTAACCGTATCTCTAAACAAGTCAAGACAATATTTTGCTGCTATTTTATTTGAGGATGGTAAAGATAAGCCCGAAGCTCGGAGCGAAGGCAAAGCAATAGGTATTGACCTGGGGCTAAGTCACTTTGCTATAACCAGCGACGGCAGTAAGTTTGATAACCCTAGATGGATAAATAAACACGAGCAAAACTTAAAAATTAAACAACAACAACTATCTAGAAAACAAAAAGCGCACCGCCTG
>CAYWIH010000106.1:0-17729 GCA_964458305.1 uncultured bacterium
GTCAGAGGTCAGTTAGGGGGTCAGAGGTCAGTTAGGGGGTCAGAGGTCAGTTAGGGGGTCAGAGGTCAGTTAGGAACGTACCATGGTACGTTTGTACAGAAGTTAGGATAAAAGAGTCTAATTTATTGTTACTCGAATCGAAAATAATTGATTAATCTTTAACGGGGCGGAAAGGATTCAAGAAATTAAGTAAATTGTAGAGCAAACGAGTTTGCACCCAAACTTTACCTTCACCGCTAAAGCGACAGACTAAACCTTCCCCTCCTAAAATGCCTGTTTTCAGGTTTTTAAAAGACAATCCGCCGATTACTTCGACGTTGTAATTTAAAGTATCTTCAAAAGCAACAATATAACCAGTATCGACGATATATTCGCCCTTAACTGGAACTTCGATAATTGCTCCGTAACTGCTAAACCAAATACTTCCCTCGCCGATCGCCCGCAATAAAAATAAAGCTTCGCCGCTAAAAAAGCCTTTAAAACCTTGAAATTTGCTATCAATTTCTACTGTGGGACTAGAAGCAACAAAGCCGGAAGATTGGATCATTAAAGCATTTTCGCTGGTGATATAGTAATGCTGTATGTCTCCGGGAACTCCGGGGGATATATAAATTTGTCCGGCACTTCCTGTGGAAGTAAACTCGTTGATAAATAAAGATTCTCCCGAGAGCATTCGCTTGACCCCTTTCATCAAGCCGCCTTTCACTTTAGATTTCATGGTAAAGTTAGAGTCCATTGCTGCCATTGCAGAGGCTTCGACTAATACGGTGCGATCTTTTTCTAAATTAATAATCAAAGAAGCGTAGGCCGGATTGTGCTGAATTTCGTAGCTGATTCGGTTCATAGTTATTATTGCTTAGTCTCTACTCTTTATTTATTGCTTTTTATCTCGGCGGTAAGAGAGGGCCGATTAATTGACCGAAAGCAGCAGGGCTGTGGGTTTGACAGTATAATTTACCGCGGCCGACAAATTTACAAACCAAACCTTCTCCACCCAAAAATGCACCGAGCCAACTAGATCCGGGTTTAGTAATTTGATAGTCGAGACTTTTTTCAAAAGCAACGATATGGCCGGTATCGACGATATATTCGCCATCGACAAAAATTTCATAAATACCGCCAAAAGAAGTAAGAATAACGGGGCCAGAACCTGAAATTACCAGCCAAAAAATAGATTCGCCCGAAAATACCGATTTAAAGCCAGTAAAACCCAGTTCGATATCGACTCCCGAAGCGCAAGCGAGATAAGAAGAGGCTTGAACGACTAATTCTTGGGTTTCGATCTCGTAAATTATGATATCTCCCATTAATTTAGGAGCGAGCAATACTTCAGCAGGTCGACCTTTGGGACGAAAGAGACTTAAAAATAAAGACTCTCCGGCTAACATTCTTTTGAGTCCTCCCATTATGCCGCCACCTTTACCCTTTCTGAGGGTGGTATCGGTCTCCATATCGCCGCTCATAGCTACCATAGCACCTGCTTGGGCTACTACTTCTTCACCGGGATCGAGGGAGACTTTGGCGATCGCGCTGTCTGGTTGATGTAAAATTTCGATATCCATATTTTCTGAGATGTCTTTATCTGACTTTAGGGCGCAAAAATCCAACCAAACCGTCGATACTGCGAGATTGGAGGTAGATATCGCCGTTACCGGAAAGTCTGTTCACGAAACCTTCTCCAGAGGTAAGAGAGCTAAATAAACCGCCAGAGAGTCTGATATTCATTTTTATGGCCGGATCGTAAGCAACTAAATGGGTATTATCGACGATAAAAGATCCCGAAACCCGTTTTTTAGTTATGCCTCCATAAGCTCCAAAATATACTTTACCTTTACCGGATACTTTCAGTTTAAATAACCCTTCACCAGCAAACCAACTTTTAAAACCGGCCCAGCGAACTCCTAAATTTGCTTCTGAAGTATGGGCGATATAAGCTCCTGGTTGAAAGCAAATATCTTTATTTTTTAGTTCGATTTCTTGGATATCTCCGATCGAGGATTGGGTTAAAACTAAGTTAAGGGGTTCTTTGGTTTCGTTAATAAAAACGTTAACAAATATCGTTTCGCCACCGAAGAATTTACGGATTAAGGCTGGGAAAAAACCACCAGAAAATTGTGTTTTCATCGATAGTTTCCCATCCATACTTGCCATCGCTCCTGCTTCGGCTACGATGCTTTCTCCGGGGCTTAAAGTTACAAATATAGCCGCAAAGGCCGGTTTGTATTTTATTTCGCACTTCACGATTAAAGATCTATCTATAGAAACATTTCTATCTGTATCTTAAGGGTCTACTCTTGTCTAGATTTTGTCAATTAAAAGTAATATTCTTTATTTTTTATATTTATAGTTAAACTAATAAATCTTTACGAATCTTTAAGGGCGATCGGGAACATTATACTGGTTTGAAAATTCAATGAGAATATAAACAACTAGAGAAGGGGTAAATTAGATAATGGCTCTAATCGAGGGTACTTTTGGCAGCGATAACTTATTTGGTACGCCAGGTAACGATGTTATTGATGGTTTTGGTGACGGGCTAAATACCGGCCAAGTAGATTTTTTAACTGGAGGTGCTGGTGCGGATATTTTCGTTCTCGGCGATCCTTTGGTTAGTCCTTTTCCATACTATGCCGATGAATTTTGGTTTTCTCCCGATGGTAGGGCAAGTTACGCCGTAATTACTGACTTTTCTTTTGCAGAGTTCGATACGATCGAGGTGGTAGGATCTACCTTAGATTACGATGTTACTCAAGTCTCACAGGGTAATGTTGAAATCTCTTATCAAGGAGATTTAATTGCGATCGTTAGCGGTTTTAATGTTACTGCGGCTGATGTTGTTAGCAGCCTAGTTCCGGTTTAGAAAAAAAAGTTTCATCTACTTTTAGATAGATTGATTGGGGACTTTACCCTCATAATACGATCGATCGCAGACATTTTATTTTTCAAAAGTACTAAAAGAATCCCTCAGAGATCGGTCTGTCTAGGTAGGAGGTCAGAAGGGACTTACCATAGTACGTCGGTACAGGTAGCAAAATAACCTGTTATTATATTGGGTTGTTTAAAAAAATTCTTCCTAAAAGAGGATAAAATCTTGGATTTTTTCTCTATAAAATATTTTTATAAATAAAAGAATTATACTTTTAAATTACAGTTAAATAAAAAAAAGATCCTGAAAATTAGAAAAATTTGGGAACATAATTATGCGATCGAGATTCATAATTATTATCAACGAAAGTTAAATGAGGTTGTTTAAGAATGGAAATTATTGGCAATAATTTTAGCGAAGATTTGTTCGGTACTTTGGGAGCAGATTTTATCGATGCTTTAGGTGGTAACGACTTTGTTTTTGCCGATGCCGGAAACGATACCGTCTTGGGTGGAACTGGTAACGATACTCTCGATGGCGACACCGGAAACGACATTTTAATCGGAGAAGCAGGAAACGACCGTCTTTTAGGTTGGGATGGCAACGATACCCTCGAAGGCGGACTGGGTAACGATATCCTTAGAGGTGAAAGAGGAAATGACGTTCTCGTTGGTGGTGGTTTCGAGCTTAATAGCGGCGAAAAAGATACTTTAACAGGTGGAAGAGGGGCTGATGTTTTTATCTTAGGAGATTCCATCGGTGCTTATTATGAGGATTCTTTCGGCTTTGGGACGGGTAGTTTTGCGACAATTACAGATTTTAATTCCTTTGAAGGGGATAAAATTCAGGTATTCGGAAGCATTGCCGATTATAGCTTAGAACCTTTCCGTGGCGGAGTAGATATCGTTTATCAAGGAGACTTGATTGGCTATATCGAAAATACCAGTAACGTAATTTTGGAGACCGATTTTATTTTTGTATAAAAAACCACTCTCATATTTGCTTAAGCTTTGACAAGAGCGGCATTAATTCAGAATATATAGAGATTGTACCTCCCGATCTCTTTTGAAGGGGAGGTCTGTTCTCCCCCTAAAATAAAATTAATTAATAGGAGTGGAATATGAAAATTAAACCAGTAGTAGGAAGCTTATTAGGATTGGCAGTTGTTGCCACCATGACGGGAACGCCAGTCAAAGCAGACGAAGATAACCGTCGTTGTTGGTACGATCGCCGCACCGATCGAATTGAATGCTTGGACGGCCGAAATCGCTACGATCGCAGAGATAATCGCTACAGAAGAGTAGAAGACAGGGTCGATCGACTCTATCGCGAAGTTTTGGGTCGCAGGGCCGATCGAAGTGGTTTGAATGCCTATACCAATCGTGTCGTGCGCGGTGGCTGGAGTTACGGTGACGTTCGCAGGGAGTTAGCTAGATCGAGGGAAGCAAGAAACCAAATAAATCGCCTTTATCGCGAAATTCTCGGCAGAAGTGCCGATCGACGCGGTTTAATTTCCTATCAACGTCGTTTGGAAAGAGGCTGGTCTATGGCTCAAGTACGACGGGATTTAATGAATTCTTCAGAAGCAAGAAGAAGATATAGATATTATGATTACCGTCGTTAATCTCTTAAAATCGGGCGGAGTGTGGTTTTTTATTTGCTAGTTATATTTGTGCGATCGCATTAGTGAAATTTCCGGGCTAAAATTTTTACAGGTTTACGCTTTTTATAAAAAAAACTTAAATATTTATTAAAAATAATTAGTTAAAAATTAAAATAGTTTGGGAAACTTTTCGCGATTTTTTCGGATCTATATCTTTGAAAGGAATAATTTAAAACATTTTTAGGAGTTAAAAAAAATGAAGCTCAAACCGATCGCCGGGGCAATCTTAGGATTGACAATCACCACGGCATTAACTACCTTACCAGTAAAAGCAGATGAAGATCGCAATTGCAGGGTCGATCGCAATGGAATACAGATTTGTCGAAATAACGATGACGATCGCAACGAACGCTACAATAGAAACGACCGCTATAACCGCAACGATAGGGTAGAAAGAGAAATCGATCGATTGTATCAAGAAGTTTTGGGTCGCAGGGCAGATCGAAGCGGTTTGAATGCCTATACTAATCGTGTCGTGCGCGATGGTTGGGACTACAGTAGGGTAAGAAGGGAATTAGCCCAATCTTCAGAAGCAAGGAATAAAATCAGACAAATATACCGCGAAACCTTGCGAGAAAATCCAGATGACAACATCGTCCGCAGATATCAAATAGCTTTAGAAAGGGGTTGGTCTCTCGAGCGAGTGCGCGAGGAGTTCCAAAAAGAGGCAAATAATAGAAGGGGTAGGGATAGGGATAGATGGGATAGAGACGATCGCAACGATACAGTAGAAAGACAGGTCGATCGATTGTATCGAGAAGTTTTGGGTCGCAGGGCCGATCGAAATGGTTTGAGAACTTACAGCGATCGGATAATGCGTAGTAATTGGGACTATAGTAGGGTAAGAAGAGACTTAGCCCAATCTCGAGAAGCAAGGGATAAAATTACAGAAATTTATCGCCAAAGAACCGGACAAAATCCCGATTCTAGTACGATTTCTAGGTATCAAAGGGCTTTAGAAAACGGTTGGTCTCTCGATCGGGTGCGCGAGGACGTGGGAAATATGCGAGAAACTGAAGATAGAAGAAGAAATGGAAATTTTCGTTACTATTAAAGTCTGATACCCAATACTTGGGTATGCGCTCCTCGAGCTTGTGTTACGCCTATAGTATGTTGGGAAGATTCGATCGTCGGTCTTCGCAAACTAACTACAATAAATTGGGCTTGTTCTGATTGTTTTCTAATCATTTTCGCCAATCTTTCGACGTTAGCACCGTCTAAAAACATATCTACTTCGTCGAAAGCATAAAAGGGAGAAGGTCGATATCTTTGCAGTGCAAATATAAAACTGAGTGCGGTTAAAGACTTCTCTCCTCCTGACATGGAACTCAATCTTTGTACTGGTTTTCCTTTGGGATGGGCAACTAAATTTAAGCCTCCGCTAAAAGGATCTTGAGGGTTTTCTAATTGTAAGTGTCCGTCTCCATCTGATAAAGATGCAAAAATACTTTGAAAGTTTTCGTTTACCGCATCGAATGCTTCTTTAAATGCTTGGAAACGCAGGGTAGTAAATTTTTCGGTTCTTAATAATAATTCGGTTCTTTCTGCTTCTAAGGTTCTTAATTTTTCTGATAGTTCTTCCAATCTTGTTTGGGTTGCTTGGTATTCTTCTAACGCTAGCATATTGACTGGTTCCATGGCTTGCAAGCGTTTTTGACCGTTGCGAATTTCTTTTTGAATTTGCTCTAATTGAGCGGCAAAACTATCAAAGGTAATTTTTCCGGTTTCGTTTTCTCCTTCAGTTGCCACTAAAATCGGTATTTCTGGAATCGGATCTGGTAGTTCTTGCTCTTTTTCTATTATTTCTTTTTTCAAGTTTTCTAAAGTTGCTTGTTTCTCTTCCTGACTTGCTTGAATTTTTTGCAATTGCCAGGATTTTTTCTGTTGTTGGTTCTGTAATTTTTTTAAACTTTCTTCGATGCGATCGCGCTCTTGTTTTGTTTCTCCTAATTTTTCGGATAATTTTGCTAATAAATCTTCTGTTTCTTTTATTTTCTGTTCTATTTCTAAGCGGCGATCTTGATTTTCTTGCTGGTTCGTTGCAATTTCTATTTTTGCTTTTTCTTCTGCTGCTATTTTATCGACAGTTTCAGTTATTTTCTCTTCGATTCTTTCTTGCTGATTTGCTAAATCTTTTAATTGTAATTCGGCTTTTCTTAAATTCTCTTCGTTTGTTTGTAATTCAGTTTCTTGCTGTTTAATTAAATTCTGAATTTGCATCCATTCGCTGTGAGTTTGCGACTCTTCTAATATTTCTAAACGACGACTATCTTCAAGTAATTGATTTTCTAAAATTGGAATTTCTCGATCTAATACTTCCAATCTATTTTTGACATTTTCTAATTCTTGAATATTGCTATCGATGCGATCGCTTAATTCTGTTTTTAATTTTAGGGAGCGTTCGATTTCTTTTTGCAATTGCCCGAGTAATAATTCTTGTTCTCGTCTTTGTTGCTTAATTTCCGTTAATTCTTGTGACAATTGCTTGACAAGCTGGGAAGTTTCTGAAAATTGCTCCTCGTTGCGGCTTAAAATGCGATCGAGATCTGCCAACCTATTTTTTAAAATTGCTAATTCTGCCGATTCTTGGCTTGCTGCCGTGCCAAAATGGAGCGAGGATCGTTTGGTAATGCTTCCCCCCGTCATAGCCCCGCTAGACTCGAGTATTTCCCCGGATAAAGTCACGATCCTGTGTTTGCCGAGATAAACCCGCGCGTCTTGGATATTTTCAAAAACGACAGTATTACCCAACACGTAAGCGAAAATTTTGCGGTAGCGATCGCTACAATCAATTAAATTTACTGCTAAATCGATGAAACCTTTAGCGTAGCGAAGGGTTACGGTTTCGATCTGACGGGGGGACTGTATTTTATTGAGGGGTAAAAAGGTAGCCCTTCCTGCTTTTTGCTGTTTTAAAAGTTCGATTCCCAATGCAGCGATGCGATCGTCTTCTACTACTATAAATCCCAAACGTCCCCCGGCGGCTATTTCTAAGGCTAATTGATATTTGGGATCGACTTGTCCGAGTTGGGCGACTAGACCGCAGACACCATTTAAGTTAGAATTCAAAATAACTTTGCTAGCATAAGTTCCCTGTGCTTCTTGTTGGGCCAGGCTAGTTGCTTCTAAGCGATCGAGTTGGCGTTGTTTTTCTCTTTGTTCTTTGAGCAGTCTTTTTTGAGTTTCTTGTTGGATTTGTAATTCTGCTTCTGCTTTTGCCAATCTTTCAGCGATGTTTTGTATTTGCGTTTCTTTGGCGGTAATTTCTGTAGCGAGATCTGTTGCTTGGGGCTGTTTGTGATTAATTTCTGCTGCGGTAGTATTTAATAATTGAGTTTCTTGTGATATTTTATTTTCTAGTTGCTCGTGGCGTTCTTTTAATTTTGCTTGTTCGGTACGTTGGGGATTGAGTGTTTTTTGCAGGTCTGATATTTTATGGGAGAGGGCGGTTTGTTCTTGCACCCAAGCATCGCTAGCAGCAGCGATCGCCTCGGATCTTTGTTTTGTGTCGGCTAAAATTGCTTTGGAGCGAGTTTGGATCTCAGATAAATTAGGAATAGTTTCGGTTTCTAATTTAGATTTGTCCCGAAGCAGCAGATCGATCGATTCTCGATAGCGATCGCTTTGTTGTTTGGCAGTTTCGAGGTTGCGATCGATTTTTGCAGCAGTATTATTTAATTCTGTTTGTTGTTGTTGGAGTTGGTGGCGTTTTGCTTTTTGGGTTGCTAAGTCCGAAGCTAGAGATAAGTGTTCTTCTTCTCCTAATTCTTTCACGCGGGCGTTGAGAGAGTCAAGTTGCGTAGAAGTTTCTTTAATTTGGATATCTAAGACTTCGAGTTGTTGGCTTAAATTAGTTGTTTCGGTGTCAGACTTAGAGAGATCGCTTTCGAGTTGGGATATTTGTTGCTTTTGCGATCGCCATTGTAAAACTATTTCCCACTGTTGTTTTTCAAGAATTGTATTTTTAAGTTTTTGATATTTTTCGGCTTTAATGCGATCGCCAGCGAGACGATCTTTCGTTTTAACTAATTCTTGCTCGATTATATGACAACGTTCTTCCCTTTCTTTTACTGCTTCGAGGGTTTTTTTAGTTTGTTCGATTTTGCGATCGAACTCTGCTACACCAGCCAACTCGTCTATTATCTCACGACGTTCGCGAACGTTCATAGTAATAATGCGAGTAACGTCCCCTTGCAAGACTACATTATACCCTTCTGGATAGATTCTGAGGCGATTTAATTGTTGGTGAAGTTCGGTTGCAGTGGAAGGTTGACCGTTAATATAAAATGTAGTGGAATAGTTTCCTCCTTTAGTCACCCGCAGCTTTCTAGTTACAGTCCATTCTTTATTATTGTGAGAGGTTAGCAAATTATTTGTAGATTCCTCTTCACTATCTTCGATCGACTCTGAAGTAATATCTTCTAGATCGGAAATATCGAAAGTCACAGAAACAATTGTTTCGGCAGCGCGACCGTTATTGCTCTGTTTGTGGTTTACTAGATCTGGGAGACGTTCGGCACGCATTCCGCGAGAGCTAGCCAAACCGAGGCAAAATAGTAATGCGTCTAGTATATTAGATTTTCCCGAGCCGTTAGGCCCTGAAATTACGGTAAAACCAGGTAATAACGGTATTTTAGTCGTACCGCCAAAAGATTTAAAATGAGATAATTCAACCTGTTTTACATAAACCATTTTTAAAAGGGAAGTTTTTAAGAAATGTTTGTTTAGATCCGGTAAATATACTTATTATTTTATGATAGCGATCGAACCAGCTTATTAAAGGTTTGCCACGAATATATTTAATTAACTGTATAAAACAGGATTATTTTAAGGATCTTGGGGCTAAATTGATTTTAACTAGTCCTTTAATGCGATCGATAATACATACAACCGATAAGATGATGACTTCCATTACTGTAAATTTCGATTCGATTATCAGTTTTAGTGACGAACAATTTTTAAAATTATGTCAAAAAAATCCCGATACTAGATTCGAACGCAATGCTAAAGGAGAAATAATAATAATGCCGCCAACGGGAGGAGAAACGGGAAAAAACAATACAGAATTAATCGGACAATTCTGGTTGTGGAATCGAACTAAAAAATTAGGAGTAGTTTTCGATTCTTCTACGGGTTACAAACTAGAAAATACTGCAATTCGTTCTCCCGATGTTTCTTGGCTAAAAATAGAAAGATGGCAACTATTAACCGCACAACAACGTAAAAAATATCTGCCGATCGCTCCAGATTTCGTATTAGAATTAATCTCTCCCAGCGACAATTTAAAAGAAACTCGAGCTAAAATGCAAGAATACATCGATAACGGCGTTCGACTGGGATGGTTAATCGCGCCCGAAACTCAACAAATAGAAATATATAAATCTGGAAAAGAAGTCGAAATATTAAAAGCACCTCAAACATTATCAGAGCCAGAAATACTGCCCGATTTTATTTTAAATCTGCAAACTATTTGGGAAGAAAATTAGGGATTCTCCTAGACAATAGCAGGTAAATTATAGTTATTGATTATAAGAAGAGCGGTCGTCGGAGTAAAGATATTTGTCTTAATCAGAAATATGCTATCGCTCTCAATTTAAGTAATTTAACTCATGAATATATTAATTATTTCTACTATTATTTAAATCTATAAACGGAGATATTTCACAAATTTTTTTGACTTTAAAAGAACCGATCTATTAATAATATAGATCTGGTTTTTCGTGTCGAGCAATACATAAGTTGCGGTCTAAATTTAAAAAAAGTAATATTGATTCAAGTCAATAAATTTTCTAGTTGCGATCGGACGATCTAAATAAACATTAGCTTGGCAAGAAACAACTGAATTAGAAAAGATAACTTTAAGGATAATTGAATGGTTAATTCTAGCAATAACGAGCGTCAATCTCGCGGAATTAAGCGAACTATCTGTATAGGATTGGGTGGTACGGGTAGAGATGTTTTAATGCGAATTAGAAGATTGATAGTAGAGCGTCACGGAGATTTAAATCGATTACCGATCGTTAGTTTCGTGTATATAGATACCGACAAAGCAGCCTCACAAACTAGCGATTTAAGGACAGGTAACAAACATTATGGAGTCGATCTAAGTTTTCGTGATGCAGAGAAAGTTAATGCGACAATGAACCGCACAGAAATAAATAATTTTGTTCGAGGATTGCAAAATAAATCTTCTTACGAAAGACAAGGGCCTTACGACCATATTGGACGCTGGTTTCCGCCACAATTACTAAAAGATATTAAAGCGATCGAAGAGGGTGCTAAGGGTATTAGACCAGTAGGAAGATTAGCTTTTTTTAATAAGTATCGTCAAATTAAAAAAGCGATTCAAACAGCAGAAAGCCGTACCAGAGGTAAAGAATCAATTCTATTAAATAAAGGGTTAATTGTAGAACCTGGATTGAATATTTTTGTAGTCGGTTCTCTCTGTGGTGGTACGGGTAGCGGGATGTTTTTAGATGTTGCTTATAGTTTGAGAAGAGACTTTGGTGATATTGGAGCGCAACTGTTCGGATATTTAGTAATCAGTCCCGAATTATATGGCAATACGCCTAGTATGAATGCCAATACTTATGCTGCTTTAAAAGAATTAAATCATTACACTACTACGGGAACGAAATTTGAAGCTTGTTACGACCCACAAAACTTGGCGATCGTCCAAGAATCTCGACCCCCTTTTGATTATGTTTATTTAGTTTCTAACGAGACAACAGGAGAATATAAAATAGTCGAAAAAAGTAAACTATCTAATGTAATTGCTCGAAAAATTGCTTTAGACTTTTCTAGCGAATTATCTCCAGTTGTTAAAGGGATGAGGGACAATTTTTTACAACATATGTTACGCTGGGACGAACATCCTCGTCCTAACGTTCAAAGGTATTTAAGTTTTGGAATGGCGGAAATATATTTCCCCCGCGATAAAATAGTACAAATTGCTTTGAGTCATATCAGTTTAGAAGTGCTAAAATTTTGGCTTTATGGAGAGGGTCAAAGTCCAGAAGCTCAAGATTTATTAGATAAGTTTATTCTCAATTGGAATTCAGGTTTAACTGGAAAAGATTGCTTTAGTATTAAGCTAGAGCAAACAGTTCAAGAAGGACAGAAAAATTTTATTAACGCTCTAAATTTTTGGAAAAATAAATTAGATAATGCTATCTCTAAAATAGAAACTAAAGAAGATCGGCTCAAAATAAGAAATTTAATATCCAAAGAATTGCGGCAAGAATATCGCAAAGTTCAGCCAAGCGAAATGGAAAATAATCGAGGAATTTGGCTGACAAAATTGCAACAAATTCAGCCAAAAATTAAAGACCAATTTAAAAATGATATTGCTGGTTTTTTAGGAGAATTACTCACTCCGGGAAATTATAATTTTTCTATAAATAGCGCGCGGAGTTGGCTGGAAGCTTTGATTACCAAATTGAACGACTATCAAAGTAATTTGGAGGAGCAAAAAAGAGAACAAAAACCAATGTACAGCCAACAATATATCGAGAAACAATGGAAAGATATCGAAGAAATTATCGAAGAGATCGAACAAAAATCAGGATTTTTAAATAGGAACAGTCAACGTCAAAAAAATAGTCAAGTTCAAGAACAAACTAAAAGAGCAGTAACAGAAGCTTACAAAGCTATCAAACATAATTTTGACTGCGCTTTAGTAGAAGCATCCCTAAAAATAGTCAAAGAATTGCAAAAATACGTCAGAGAAACAACAACTCAAATTACTAATTTTAACAGCTTAATCAAAAACTCGATCGCAGAATATAAAAAAGAAGAAGACGAGCAAAAACAGCGCAAATTAGACGACGAAATGAGTGGAGAAGCTATCTTTACCGATCGGGATTTGGATAATTGTTACAAAATTATTATTCCTGAAGAAGAGCGCAGTTCAGAATTAGTTTTACTGAGCAAGAAAATAGCCGAAAAAATTGGCGGTCAAGTATCTTTAAATAGTTTGGTAAACCAGTATTTAGAAGCTAAAGAACTGCAAAAAGAAATTAACGAAACGGTAGATAGTATTTTTGGTTCTCGCAGTCTTAATTTAGTTCAATCTGTAATTAAGCGTTTTGTCGAAAATTATTCTATTCCTCACGAGAGATCGATTCGTTTAGAACAGATTTTGCAAGAATCTAATTTACTGCTTCCTATCGACTTAAGCGCACCTTATTTTTATAACGATACGGGAAAAAGTATGAAAGTAATTGGCTTTAAAGATCTCGACGATCGCGCGGTAAAACAGTTTAAAAATGCTTTGATTGAAGACTTAGGTATTGCTAAAAGCGTACTGAAACCAACTCAAGCAGAAGACGAAGTAGTAATTGTCAATGAATATGCTGGTTTTCCTTTAAGAGTACTAAATTGTCTTCCACAAATGAGACAGCAATATATTCGCCAGCAAAATTATGGCGTATCTTTTTTACATAACGATTATCGCACTATTTTTACTGATATTATTCCTCCAGAAGCTCAGAAAATAGAAGCATTAGAAGATATTTTTTATCCTTGTTTAGCTTTAGAATTACTCGCATACAATTCTCAAACTGAAATGTTTGAATTTCAATATTACGATCGAATGAGAGGTAAGTATAACACTGCTTATTTAAGTTCCGTATGGAGTGAAGCATTAGAACAATTAGCAAATAAACAAGATATGGCTGAAGAATTGCAAAATATTTTAGAAAATGCGATTGCTGAGATAGAAAGCTCTCCTACAAATTGGGAAGATTATTATTTACCTAAAGTTCGCGAGTTTGTGGTAACAGTAGACGAACTAACAGAAGCGAGTGCTAACTATCCTTATAAAGCTAAAGTCGTTGGAACTAGGGAAGGTCAAGATAACCTTTTTAAAGAGGGAATAATTCATCGTTTTTGGAACAAAATGGAAGAGTTATTAAAAACTAAAGTCCCAGCATTACCAGCCAATTCAATCCCTAACAATCGGCTCATTCAAGCTGCAAATTCGACACCAGAACAACATTTAATAGTCGAACCTATTGTTAATAATAATGAAGACAATCGCAGCAAAAGAAGGGCAGAAATTAAACAGCTAAAAGAAGATTTAGAAGATGGTATCCTTACTTTAGAAGAATACGATCGCCTTAAAGTAGAAATTTTAGCAAAATATCCAGTGTAATTAATAAATAATCAAAGAATATGGTCGCGATCGAATTATTGAATCTATTTCCTCTTTATCTAGTTTTTTTAACATTAGGATCGATTGTTTTTCCAACTTGTATATCTTTTACCCTGCGTCGCAATCTCTACAAACATATTTTGACAAAATCCAGATCCGTTAAAAAGCTGCTTGATGGAAATTCTGCTGTTAATAAACCCAAAATAGTTTATAAAGTAGAAAATAGATTTGAAACAGCTTCTAAACAGCTAGAAAAAGTAAATACACCCGCTTTAATAGATGGAATATATAGCGAGGAAAAGTTTAATTTTCTTGGCTTTTCTCTTACTTGCGAAACTTGGGATTATTTTTGTCAAGTATTGCCTAATTTATTACTATCTTTTGGCTTGTTGGGTACTTTTTTAGGCATTACTATCAATCTGCATAGCTTAAGTTCGACTATTAGTCAAGTAAATATTAGCGATGTTAGTAGTTTAATTCAAAAATTACAACAACCTTTAGAAGCGATGGGAATTGCTTTTATCACTAGCTTAATTGCGATCGGTTGCAGCTCTTTCTTAACATTAATTAACTTGCGCTACAACACGACTTTTGCAAAATACCAACTAATTAGTACTTTAGAAGATTATCTCGATAATATTCTACATCCAACTATAGACGGTCACAGTCGCTTGGATAAAGCTGTTAACCGGATGGTAGACAAGCAAAACGAGTTTTTAAATAGATTCCACGAAAAAGTCGGACAAGTCTTAGAATCGACTATAGAGCATTTGGTAGAGAAAATTATTGAAGAAAATAAAAGATCCAATCAACTAGCAAGGGAAGTCTATCAAAGATTATTAGAGTCTTCTGGTAGTTTAGCTAAAGGTGCGGATACTTTTAAAGAGTCGGTATATTCTTTAAAAAAAGAAACAGAAAAATTAGTTACAGTCTCGAACAATTTTGAAAAAGGATGCGATATTTTCAAAGAATCATCTATTTTATTTAGTGTATCTGCCGAAAAAATAGAGGCAAGTAAATTTTCAGAAAATCTAGAAAATTTGACTAAAAATTTAGCAACTACGCAAACAAGTTTTGCCCGATCGACCTCTTTATTAGCAGAAAATACAGACATTATTGTTCAAAGTAACATTCGAGCTAATCAATTAGCAGAGCAAGTTTATCAACAATTTCAAGACTGTTCCGATCGATTCGATCGCGGTTCTAATATTTTCTTAAATGCAGCTACAAAAATAAATGAAAGCGAGTTTGCTAATAATATATTAACCGCTACAGCAGATTTAGCTAGCACTCAAAAAGATTTTTCTCAATCTGCATCAGCTTTAAATAAATCCACACAATCGATCGATTCGGTAATACAAACTTTAGATAATTCAATTAAAGAAGTCGCTCAATTAGGAGCAAAACAATTAAACAAGTTAGAACAGCAAGCAACCAGCGATCGACATTCAATAAATACAGTTGCCAGTAATATTTCTACTCTCGAAACTACTATCAATAAAATGGTAGAAACGCAAAAAGAATCATCCAGTCGCTCCAATAATTCAATAAATACAGTTGCCAGTAATATTTCTACTCTCGAAACTACTATCAATAAAATGGTTCATTCAGAAGAAAAATATCTTCAAGAAATAAGAACAGATTCAAAACAACTAATTGAGTTTTTCAGTTCCGATCGAAATTCGATCGCTCGTTTAGAACATCTATTAAAGACAGGTCAAAATAATCTTAATGCGATCGAAAAACACCTTCAACAAATTCAAAGCAAAGTATCAACAAAATTTTCAGGTATCGATCTAGTAAAAAAAATTAGCTAGAATTAATTTTAATTATTATGTTTAGACGCTCGCGATATTCTCAAGAAACAGAACAACTTAAAATCTGGAGTTCTTTTACAGATTTAATTTCTAACCTTTCTATGATTCTTAGTTTCTTTTTGATATTATCTTTATTTAAATCTTTAGTATTAAAGTCAGAAATGGAACTTAAAGTACAAGAACTAGAATCACAAGTAACCCTACTAAAAGCAGATAACGAACGAGTTAAGGATCTAGAAAAACTAGAAGCAGAAATAGCAAAATTAAAATCTGCACCACCAGTTTTACTAATTCAAAATTCTGGAAAATATCAATTTAAATCTGGAAGTGCTGTTTTACCAACAGCATTAAAAACTTACATTCGCAAAGAATTAAGTACAGAAATAGAAAAGATTACTAAAGCAAGAGAAATTTATATAGTAGAAATAATCGGTCATACCGACGGAGAACCAATTAATAGTTACAGTAATTTAGATACTAATATAGAAAATATTGCTAACGGAAAAGAATCGATCGCTCGATTAAAACCTGGATCTAATGCAGATTTAGGCTTAATGAGAGCGTTAGCAGTAGTAAAAGAACTTCAGCAAACAGGTAAACTTAAAAAAGTACAATTTAGGGCATACTCTGCAGGACAATTAATATTAACCGATGGTAATTTTGCTAAAGTCGATCGCAGTGCCAATGCAACCAGAAGAAGAATAGAAATTCGTTTTTCTCCACTGGGTGAAGCAAAAACTATTAAATAAACTAAAGATAGCAATCTTAATAAGATTAAAGATCGAGGATTGCTAGTTTCTAGATTAAATAAATAGTTGTAAAATAAGATGGGTGCTTGCGTGAGATACCATTGCCGATTCTAATCCCTTTTTCCAGTAAAGATAACCGCAAATAATTCCGGCAATAGTGTTAAGTAAAACAATTCTTAAAGTCACTGCTGCTGTTAGGGGTGTTAATAAGGTTATAGTAGGTAAATGTAGGATAGCGAAAATAAGTGCGGCGATCGCATTTCCAAGCCAATAAGCTGCTTTTGATGGTTTACCGTTGGGATTTTTCCACCACCAACTGAGTATCCAAACAAATACCGCAAACATAAACAGACGACAGATTATTTCTGAAGTAATACCGCCATAAAATATTCCTGCTAACAATCTTTTCCAGAGAGGAATCGCACTGAAAACTGTTTGAATATTTTGGTACGAGAATAGCAATTTATCCAGCGTAACCATTAAAACACCTACGGACAATCCAGTCAAGAGGGCAGGAAATAAAATATTTTTTGGTTTAATTATTCGTGCTTTAGCGAAGTAGCGATCGAGAATTGGTGTTTTGAGATCGAGTCGAGGGGCTAAAATCAAACCAATAGCAATAGCGATCGCCAAAAATATCCCGTTTTGCATTAATCCAATTAAGACTATTGCTGCTACTGGTGGGGTGTTATTAAGGGGTAATTCGAGAGTTTTAGCGAGTATCAGACTTATTTCTAAGGATAGGGGTAAGATGGCGATTACTCCTAATAAGCCAGTAATTAAAAGGATCGAAAATATTTTCCAGTTGATATTTTTAAGAATGTGACTCGTATGTTTGGTAGAAGTCAAGTTTGCGTTGGTGTGAGGTTTGTCGATTAGCATACAGTTACAGCTTCTGTTTCTTCTTTTTGTTGGGGAATTATCAAAAGGATCGTTAAAGTTTCATTTGAGTTTATGACAAAAAAATATTTAAGTCTATAATTAAAGATTTTATATTTACTCAGATAATTGCTCGTATATTAGTTTGTATTTTGCATTTCATTCTTTAGCAAATTTTTGTTAAGATCTAACTGCTTGTAAATTCTTATATTTATTTAAATTTTTTGCTAGTTTTATTAATTTAAGCGATCGATTTGTTTCCTAGATTACACTAGTTTAAGCCCAGAGCTTGTCTTTGCAAAAATTAATTTATACTAATTCATAAATTGCTTTACCCTACGAATAGAAATCGAATTAAAAACAAGGCGATCGATTAATGTTATTTGACCGAATTCCTGGCAGAGCTTATCTTTTAACTGCTATTATCATTTTTGCTGCTGCTAGTGCAGTAACGCGCAAATTAACGGAAATAGGAGCTAATAATTTAATTGATGGCAGAAATCCGATTTCTTTTTGTAACGTTCTTTTTGTTGGCAATCTTTGTGCTTTATTTTTCCTGTTTTTAATTTATGGCATAGATTTAAATCGATCGGCTTTTAAA
>CAYWIH010000107.1:0-1966 GCA_964458305.1 uncultured bacterium
TACCATCGTTAGCAATAAAGTTCGACTGAGAACAATTAAAACTCGCACCGGCCATGTTCTCCAATTTGTTGAAGAAAATAAAGGAAGCAGTAAAGCAGGGATTTATATCGAAACTGCCGGAGGTAATAAGATATCTCTTAATGATAGCGATCGCTATGTCGAGATCGAAACCAAAGGCGGACACAAAATAAAAATGGACGATCTCGGACGATCTATATCTGTCGATTCTAAAGGCGATTTGTCCTTAAATGCTAACGGCAAAATAGATATTAAAGCTAACATGAATATCACCATTAAAGGCATGATGATTCATTTAAACTAAAATTTTCCAGATCGCTAAACTTAATAAATATTAGACTAAAGTCTAGATTTTCTCGATCGTTGCTAAATTATTGGTAAATATCGATCTCCCTTGATGTAAGCTATTATTATTCGAGTATGTAGTTACTTTAATAATAATGTCTTTCCAGTCTTTATGGAATTCTCGTTGGTCTGGATTGTTAATAGCAATCTTATATAGTTTAGGAGTATCGGCAGCAATAACAGGCTTGCGTAATTTAGGAGCTTTAAAAGGAGTAGAACTGTTTGCTTACGACTCTTTAATTAAGTTAAGAGCTAAATCCAACTCAGATCCGCGCATACTCATAGTAGCTATCGACGATCGAGCTTTAGCAAAACTCAATAGCAGCCAAATTTCCGATCTTGACTTAACTCAAACAATTCAAAATCTAGAGCAAAATCAACCTAAAGTTATTGCCGTAGATATTTTACGGGATGTGCCGACAGGCCAGGGACAACAAGAATTATTAAAGTATCTCAATAACCGCTACGATCCTTTAGCCACACAAATTAAACCGATTGTTTTAGCTTGTAAATTACCTTCAGAAAACCACCCCAACGGAATCAATCCACCACCGATCGATCCTAATATAGATATTAGTAGTGCTGTTGGTTTTGTCGATGTAGATGGGGACTCAAAAAATATTTCCCAACCAGGAATAGTCCGCAGATTTTGGATTTCTAGCATTCCCGCGCCCAGTAAAAGTAAGCAAGCAACTAACAATTCTCAGGAAAATGACGGCTCGATCGCAGTTCAAGAAGATGGTTGTTACGTTCCTTTTTCTTTAGGGTTTTTGACGGCTTTAAGTTATTTACAAACAGAAAATATTAATCTAATTCTCAACGACAAACAATTATTTGAGCTGAATAATATTGTTTTTAAACCACTAGATCGCCAAGCTGGTGCGTATCAAAATTTAGATTCGGCAAATTATCACCAATTATTAGATTATTGGTATCAACAACCAGCAGAACAAATATCGATAATAGATGTTTTAGAAAATAAAATCGATCGCGACAAAATCAAAGATAAAGTCGTTTACATTGGCTACGTAACTAAAAATGATATTCACCCAACACCCTTCGGGCTTAAACCAGGAGTTTTAATTCATGCTTGGACTACCAGCCAAATTTTAAGCAATGTTTTAGATCGCAGACCAATTATTTGGTATTGGTCGCAACCAGGTGAATTATTATGGATCTTAAGTTGGGGTTTCATCGGTGCGGGAATAGTTTATAAATTTCGCGATCGCAATTTACTTTTATATTTGAGTTCGGGTGCTGCTTTAATTATTTTATTCGGGACTAGTTTTTATTTATTTAGTAGCGGAGGATGGATTCCTTTAATACCTCCAGCTTTAACTTTAGTAGCAGTAGTAGCTAGCAAAGATCTTATTTCGATTCTAGAAAAAAGAATTACTCCTTTAATACAACAACGAATTAATCTTTTATACCCTCCCACTCCACAAACTCCGGCAACAGTTATAATTCCTAATATCGATCGAATTGGCGTTTCAGAAACTGTTGTTAAAAAGAACCCAAATCGACCTAAATACAATCAAGAAACATTTGTAGAACCAGATCCAGACAGCCTTAAAGATAGTCAAGGAACTGTCGTAGAAAATTC
>CAYWIH010000107.1:2066-13297 GCA_964458305.1 uncultured bacterium
CTTAAAGATAGTCAAGGAACTGTCGTAGAAAATTCTCAAAATTCTCTTAAAGATAGTCAAGGAACTGTCGTAGAAAATTCCCAAAATTCCCGAAAAGATAAGCAAGAATTTGTCCGTAGAGATCCCTTAGTTGGTAAATCTATAGCAGGCGATCGCTATCAAATTGAGAGAGAATTAGGTCGCGGAGGAATGAGTAGAGTTTATCTCGCTGTAGATACGAGACTTTTAAATAAAAAAGTAGCGGTTAAAATTATGATTAACCCTTATTCTTCAATCGATACTCAAAGTTTAATAAAAAGATTTCAGCGAGAAGTAGAGTTTATTTCCAGGTTAACAAGCCCGAATATAGTACAAATTAGCGACTTTGGCATACTACCAGAAGATCTTAACTTTGCCGGATCGCCTTTTTACGTGATGGAATATTTAGTAGGAACGACTTTAAAAAAACGCATCGCAGAAAAAGGAAAATTGTCCCCCAAAGAAGCCTTAGAGATCGTACTGCAAATATGTTATGCATTAGCCGAAGCACATCAAAAAAATATCATCCATCGAGATTTAAAACCAGATAACATTTTTCTCGTTAACTATGGTAATTTAGGCGAAGAAAGAATAAAAATCTTGGATTTTGGTATTGCCAAAGCCGTTAAAGAACAGGATAAACAGCAAGAAACTAAAGGTTTAACCGCCGTAGGTAGTTTTGTTGGTACTTATCAATATGCTTCTCCAGAACAGTGCGGTGGAATGACTCATATAACCGTGCGATCGGATATTTATAGTTTGGGAATCATATTTTATGAAATGCTCAGCGGCACTAATCCCTATGGTATCAACTCAGAAAAAACTACAGGAATTAATTGGGCTGTAAATCACATGACTAAGCCACCCAAACCATTGAGAAGTCAAATTGGTTGCGAGAATTTATCGGCAGATTTAGAGGCAATTGTCATGAAATGTCTGCAAAAAGAACCCGATCGCCGGCATAATAATGCCACAAAATTAATCGAGCAGATCAAAAAACTTATAGGTTAAAATTGCCAACCATACCATATAAATTTAAGACTGGGAGATCGAAAAGAATAGAACAAAATTAAACTTCAACTCGCTACGCTCGAAAGTCAAAATTATTAAAAAGCTTTTTTTGCTTTGAAATTATTTTCTAAAAAAAGCAAATTAGATCGCAATTATTAAGCGATCGAACTAGGTAATAATTATTCAATATTTTCAGAAAAAATAATATTAAGACTGTAAAAACTAAATAGAAATTTGCGTTTTACGAGACTACTTCAAAAGTAAGTTTAACAGACTGTTTTCTACCAAAAGCGATTTCATCCCCCGATCGAAGTTGTTTGCGAAAACGAATTCCCGATCGAAGTTTTTCTCCATTGAGCCAAGTACCGTTAGCACTACCAGCATCTTCTAAAAAGAAATTCTCGCCTTCGAGGTGAATTGCTGCTTGTACGCGAGAAATTATGTCAGAATCTTTTAAAGCAGAAAGATCTATTTGAACTGGAAATTCTTCGTTAGTTCTGCCGATATAAATAGTATTTTTTGTTGCCGGTAACTCGAAACAAATATCTGTTTGTTTGTCTACTAAAACCGATCGAGATAGTTGTAAAGTTGTGGGCGAAACTGCAGGTTGTAAATTTGCTTCTTCTGGATCTGAAAATTCGAGACGAGTCGCAGTAGAAAGAGGAATTGAAGCTGAGTTATTTTCTAGTTGAGATAAAGGAAAAGTAATATATTCTGATTCTTTTTTGTTAACTATTATTTCAGTTTCTTCTTCTTTTGCGATCGCGCTATATTCTTCGAGTGCTGAAGACTTACAACTAGCTAAAAATTTTTCGAGGGATTCGAGATCGTCAAGATAAGCTAAGCGTGCTTGTTTGGCTTCTTGTGCTAGTTTAGCTTCACCGATATAATCGAGCCAATTTTCAAAATCTTCTCGATTTAAATGATAGATAGCATCAGTAGGAAAATGTTCGCATATTTCGATTAAATCTGGGATATTATCAACTAATTGACCGTTTTTAAAGCGAAAAGGTTCTTTCATTGGTCTGTATCAATTTATGAAATTACAATTTTAGGCCCGACATACTGTTCGAAAGTAGGGCTACTAGCATCTTTATCGATTTGCAAAAGATTTTCTACTCCATCAATGCTTATTCTGACTAGATAATCGCCCGAGCGAATTTTTTGAATATCGGTAGTTATTTGGTTAGTGTCTTCAAAGCGAGTGGGAATGTCTAAAATATATTCAGCCGGATCGACAATAGCGATCTGATTGAGTAAAATTACTACTCGCTGAGTTTTACCGACAGTTGGATTTACTAGAATTGAAATTGATAGAGAATAAAATTCGTTATCGATCGCTTCTAAATTAGAAATTTCAATCTTTTCGATCTGGGGAAAGAGGATAAAAGGCAATAAATTAGATTGTCTAAATCTTTTACTAGTTTTAGAATAGCGTTGCAATACTTGTATTCCTTGAACTCCAGCCCTGAGATGGTTGGAAGCAACAGAACCTAGATCCAAACTAATTTCTCGATCGGTCGTTTTTTGAGGTGTTATTTCTTGAGTACCGATTTTAATTATGGTTAATTCACCGACAAATCCTTTACCGACAATACTAATACTACTGTTTGCTAAAATGGGCTTATCTTTAGCCGATCGCCAAGTTTTATTCAGCTCGTCTCGAGTTAAAACTTCGGAAATAGTCGGTCTGACGGGAACGACTTTCGGAGCAGCTCGGCGTACTGGTAAAGCTCTACTGGGGATTGTTTTACTATCGATCAGCACTGTCCGGCCCTGATAAGCTACGGAAAGGGAATAAGGAGTTTGAAAAAATACCGACCAAATTTTTGATAAATCCTCGGTAGAAAGACCCATAGGTATTAGTTGAACCGATTGTACCTGTTCGGCTAAATTAGATTCGCTTAAGTAACCATATTGGCGATCGGAGATGGTGCTTTCGATCGTTTCTTTTTTCAGAATTGGATTACTAAAAAGGGTGCGAATCACGCTACCTAAAAGACGCTGAGGTTCTAATTCTGCTTCCTTGCCGTAGAAAGTCAAAATATAGTTCAGATCCAAAGCTATGTAAGGGCTTTTAATTCCTTCTCCGATCGATCTTCTTCCTGGTAAATCGGAATTATTCCAATTAACTGGTGCAACTCGATAAAGAAATATATTAACCCCTGTAACTGGCATTCCACTGCCAGAACTATCCGGTCTAACAGTAGTTACGGTTGCCCCTTGGATATCATACTGAAGGCTATCTTGCAATAATTTTTGCAGACTGGCAGTAACCGTAGCAATAGCGAGATAATTACTCATAACGATCTAAATTGTTTTTGCCCTTTATTCTCCCAGTCAAACTTAATTTTCGATCTCGATTATTCTTGCTCGAAGGTTAGTTCGATCGATTGATTTTTACCAAAAGCAACTACATCTCCCGATTGCAACTTTTTGCGAAAACGTACCCCTGCTCTGAGCTTTTCTCCATTTAACCAAGTTCCGTTTGCACTCCCTGCATCTTCGAGAAAGAATGTTTCTCCTTCTAAATGAATTGCTGCGTGGACGCGAGAAACGATATCTGAGTCTTTTAAATCGGAAAGATCTACTTGTACTGGTAATTCTTCGTTTGCTCTGCCGATATAAACAGTATTTTTTGTGGTCGGCAATTCAAAGCTAGTCTCGCTTTTATTATCTATTAAAACCGCTCGAGACAATTGCAACATGGTTGGTGTCGGTGCAGTTTTTAAAGCCGGTTCGTCATTATCGGGTAGCTCCAACCGCGTTGCAGCAGCCACAGGAATTGAAGGCTCGCTCTTTTCTAATTCAGATAGAGGTAAACTAAATACTTTTTCAGGTTCTTTTTCTTCAGTTTCTTGTTCTTCAGGTTCTTTTTCTTCTTGTTTGGCTAAAATTTCCTGTTCTTCACTAATATCAAGATTGTTGTTTGTATTTGCTGGTTTGGGATTTGAATCTGGATCTTTGGCGATCGCCGGCTTTGGTAATTGAGAACCACATTCATCGCAATACAAGGCATCTAGTTCGTTGTCGTGGCCGCATTCAGTGCAAATAATTCCCATTTGATTACTCCTTTTAACTTTTATTTCTATAATTTTATCTGTATGCTTTCGTAGCTCTCGACATAAGTAGCTTGTTAAAAATTGCCAAAAACGATCTAAAACCTTCATCTCTTATCCGGCTCTTGCTTTTGAATTAACTTGCTACTTTTTAGGAGCTGAAATTTAAAATTAACTAAATCTGATATATCAGAAAGAAGAATATCATAGTAATCATTTGTTAGAAACTATACTAAAGTCTAATTTTCGATCGTTACTTTTAGTAAAAGGGGAAATTTTCCCGTTTACTGGATAACTTTTTGTTGCTACTCGACTTTTGGCGAATACTATCAGGGGTCATAATTAGGTACGATAAACGGGAAAACCAGTAAAATACTATAAATTAAATTAATGAAGGAAAAAAGCGACTACCTGGGTGATGGTTGGGCTTTTCCTCTAAAAACAAATCTTCAGGGGGGTATCGGCCTCAGCTATGGCGAACGAGATGTTAAAGAAGCAATTCAAATCGTCTTGCGTACCCAACTAGGAGAGAGAATGTACCGGCCAAATTTTGGTTGTCGGCTTTCTGAACTAAGCTTTGCACCGCTAAACACCAGAACCTTATTTCTGATGCGTTTGTACGTCGAAGAAGCTCTAGAAATCTGGGAACCTCGCATCGATCTCGAAGAAATCGAACTAGATCCAGATCCGGTACTGGGAAAGGTAGATATTACGATTAATTATCGTCTCAAAGAAAGTTATGCCAAAGGTAGTATAGTTTATCCTTTTTACTTAATGACAACGAAGGGGTAGTTATGGCGCGAGAAGATGGTGATTTTGATTTTTTACCCCAGTTACCAAAAGAAAATCTCGACGATCGCAGCTTTGAAGACTTAGTAGCAGAATGCATTCTGCGCATTCCCCGTTACTGTCCAGAATGGACTGATTACAATCCCAGCGATCCCGGAATTACTTTGGTGGAACTTTTTGCTTGGCTGACGGATCAGATGTTGCTGAGATTTAATAAAGTTCCCCGTCGCAATTATATTACTTTTCTAGAACTGCTCGGCATTCGACTGCGATCGCCAGGTTCGGCAAAAACAAGATTAACATTTTACACCACCGAACCAGATTCTTATCCCTACCGCATTCCCGCCGGAACGGAAGTAGGCACAGAAAGAACCGAAGCCCAAGAAGCGATCGTCTTCAGCACCGACGAGGACTTACTTATCCCCAAGCCGAAACTGCGTTATTTTCTCAGCGCGACTAGTGCAGAAGAAATTCCCAATTATTTGCGAGAAGGACTGAGCGATCGATGGACGCAACAAATCGATGGCGAATGGAGCGGCAGCGAACAACCTTTATTTGAAGAGCAACCACAACCAGGAAATTGCTTTTATTTAATTTTCCACCCAGAAGAATATCTGGCCGGCAACGTCATTGCCATTAACTTTAAAGGCTTAGCAGCTACACCCACCGGAATAGATCCCGATCGCCCGCCCCGTCGTTGGGAAGCCTGGGACGGCCAAGAATGGCAACCAGTACTATATCAAGAAATAGATGACGGTACTTCTGGTTTTAGCTTCAATCGCATTGCCGAAGAAGGAGGCGGGGAAATTCAAAGCGCAGAGATAATTTTGCACCTCAGCGAAAAAATGCCAGTAACTACCTTTACCGGCTACGAAGGACATTGGTTGCGCTGCGTTTACACTCGACCCCAAAACGGTCAGCCAGGCTACCGCAACACGCCAAAAATTACAGCCTTAAACTTTAGCTCGATCGGCGGTACGGTTGAGGCCAGCCATAGTTTTTTAGTCAGCGATGAAGTTTTAGGAATTAGCGATGGCACTCCCGGACAAAGCTTTGATTTACAATCGACACCAATTTTAGCCCGTCGCGACAGCGAACACGTTTTAGTAACCCCGCCAGGATTGCCCCCGCAAAATTGGACGGAAGTCAGGGATTTTGCCGAATCAGATCCCGAAAGCCGCCACTATACCATCGATTCTCTCACAGGTAGAGTTCAATTCGGCCCCCTAATTCAAGAAGCTTCTCGTCATGTCGAACAAACCATCTCTAGAGCCAATTTCTCCCGTTTGCCAGTTTTAGGAGACTATTCCCATCGACAAGTAACTACTGCAGAAGGCGATCGAGAGCGGCAATATGGCAGCATTCCCCCTAGAGGGGCAGAAATTCGGATGCGAGCCTATCACAGTGGTGGCGGTCGTCAAGGTAATGTCGAAAAAGGCACTTTAAGAGTTTTGAAATCGGCAGTTCCTTATATCAGTAGAGTCTTAAACTATCAACCAGCCATAGGTGGCTCGGATGCGGAATCTTTAGAACAAGCAATGCTGCGCGCTCCAAAAATGCTGCGAAATCGCGATCGCGCTGTTACCAAAGAAGATTTTGAGGTCTTAACAGTCGCAGGAGGTCAAGGAGCGATCGCTAAAGCTTTGTGTTTGCCCACCACCCAAGAAGCAGGCACGGTAACTATTTTGGTCGTACCCAGTGCGGATTTAGACTCGATCGAGCGAGGCGATGGTTTAGCACCAAATGCCCTACGACTGACTTCAGCTTTAAGAGAACAAACCCTAGCCTATCTCAACGAAAGAAAATTATTAGGCACGCAAATTAGACTCGCAGAACCAGAATACATCGGGGTAGCAGTAGTAACTCAAATCGGTTTAGAACCAACCTATCAAAATCCCCAAGCCGAAAGCATCTTAAGATCCCAGCTAGAAACAGCTCTTTATCGTTTTCTCAATCCCCTAACCGGAGGCAGAGAAGGAAAGGGCTGGCCTTTTGGTAAAGCATTATACGTCTCCGATATTATCGCTTTATTTCAAAAGATTATCGCAGTTCGCTATATCGGCCCGGTTTTTCTTTATCAAATTCGCCAAGAGGGAGACAATTGGGTTAGAGGGTTAGAACCCTTACAAAGCATTCAACCCGGAACTAGAGGGACGATCTGCTCTTGGAACGATCGCCGGATGGAGGCCAGCCACCTAATTAACTTCATCGACTAATAACATTTACTCTTTGATGCCTCGCTTATGACCTCAATACCTTCTTCTCAAAGGTTAGAATTACAACTTACACCGATGTTGCTACCAGAAGCAGTTATGACGGCAGCAACCCAAGATAATGGCAAAAATCAGACCGAGCCAAATCTTGCCAGCGATCGAACTGATTTGCTGCTCCATCCCGGAGAAACTAGCGAGATGGTATTGCAACTGAAAAATACAACCGATCGACCTTTACCTTTAGAAATAGAAGTAAGAGGAAATTTCCCCGCTTCCTGGTGTCGTTGGCATCTAGAAGGACAAGAAATACGCCCCCACGAAGAAATGCTAGTCGGGATTTATTTTGAAGTTCCCGCTGACTTTTTTGAAAGCCAAGAATTTAATCGCGATCGCCAATTAGAATATCAAAGTACGGTTCGCATTTATTATCTAGAGCAAGAAGATCGCCGAAGATTAATCGAAACTACCGGATTTTATCTTTACATTCGTTCTCGCAGTCTCTATTTAGATTATTTACCCGCGCTCTATCGAGAAGTAGATTTTGTCGGTCGCTTGCTGCAAATTTTCGAGCAAACCTTCGAGCCTTCGGTACATACTCTCAACGCTTTATGGGCCTATTTAGATCCTTTAACCGCTCCGAAAAGTTTATTACCTTTTTTAGCTTATTGGGTAGGTTGGGAACTAATTCCCGAAATAGATTTACCCCGACAAAGATATTTAATCCGCCATGCCGTGCAAATTTATTGTTGGCGAGGCACTAAACGGGGATTGAGACTTTACCTGCACTTATCTACTGGTTTACCCCTCGATGAAGATCTCCCAGAAAACGAAAAAAGCATTTCGATCGAAGAACCTTTTGCTTCCGGTTTCGTACTCGATCGCGCTTGCTTGGGACAAGATACCATTTTAGGCGGCGGTAAAGCCTATCACTTTATCGTCAGACTCAGACCGATTACAGGACAACCACTTGAAATCAGTTCGATCCGCAAAATTATCGAACGAGAAAAACCAATTTGGTGTACCTACGAGCTTTATATTGAAGAGAGAGCGGCATGAATCAATTTTTTCCCCCACCGACGATCGATCCTTTCGATCGCTTGCGAGCCACTGACGGTCTGCTAATTAACGCCGAACGCTGGCGATCGGTTCAAGAATATCACCGCAGACGGCAAAACTTTCATTTTCAGTCCCTGCATCAGCCAGGTATCGTTACCGGATTGGGAGTAAAAATAATTACCGAACAATCCCAAGTTCCGGTTGAATATCGCGATGGCAAAAGCGTACAATTACAACCAGGAATCGCGATCGACCTCTTAGGCAATCCGATAATAGTACCTCAAGCCCAAAACGTTCAAATCGCCGTCGAACCTTTGCCAGAAGAACCCCTGACGGTCTATTTAGTAGTCAGTTATCGCGATCCAGAAGATCTAACCATTAAAGAAGGGCAAGAAATGGTAAGAGAGCAATTTCGGATCGACGTAAAAACAAATCCGCCCCGAGATTTGGAAGTAGAAGTATGTCGCCTCCTGCTCCCCCCAGCTCAACAACTTAACCTCGCTACTCCCGCCGATATTTTACTGCCGGGATATCATAACTTAGATTTTCGATCGCGCCAAACAGCAACGATCCGCGCCCAAAAGTCAGTTAAAATCGCGCAAATAAAGCACGACGGCCCCCATTACGATCGCAATTTTACTAATTTAGATTATTTACTAAATTCGGCCAGTTCCCTGTATCCCCAATTACAAGGCATCGAACCAGTGGGTTTGGTCAGTCCGAACGCCCCGGAAATACAACAGTACGACTTACTTTATTTAACAGGCGATCGGATCGATTTTAAAAGTCAAAGAGAAATAGATGCTCTGAAAAATTATTTAGCTACCGGAGGCGTTTTATGCTTCGATCTCCCTCCCGATGCATCGGAAACAATTGAATATATCACCGAATATTTTGCTGAAAAACAATGTAATTTAGCTTTAAAATCTTTACCGAAACGACATTATCTGCGCCGACAACCCTTTTTATTCGCCAAAATGCCTTTAGGGGGGCTGCAACAACCAATTCAAGTCGAAGTGCGAGGAGGGATTATCTTAGCGATCGGCGATCTGGCCGGAGTTTGGGGCTTAGATGACAAATTATCTTTAACTCGATCGACAATCCGAGCCGGACAAGAATTTGGGATCAATATTCTCGATTTTGCCTGGAACAGACGCACGATTGCCAAATTACAAGGACAAGTTGATTAAGGTGGAGTAAGAGTGACAAAAATTGACGGTAGTCTTTCAAAAAACTTAATCGAATTTCAAAGCGGAGCAGCTCCACCGAGCTTTCAAGTCTATGTAACCAATCAAAGCGATCTTTTTGCTTCTTTTCGAGTAGAACTGATCGCAGCAGGAGCAGATCCGAGCATCGGTCATCGTTGGTATCAACTCAAGCCAGAAGTTTCTGCGGTCAAACCACCCGGAGATAAAACAGAATTTACCGTAATAATTATTGATACCCCGATTCCGGGACTTGATAATATCAATGTCACCGTGCAAATTTCTTCGTTGGAATTTCGCGATATTTTTCGCCTCAGTTTGCGACTGAAAATTAACCCGAGAACCACCCTCGATCGATTCGAAATAGATTTACCAGTAAAAAATTACGCCCTCTACCCCCGAGAACAAATTGAAATACCTCTTCGAGTTACTAATCTCGAAACCAAAGATGCCGATATCTTACTCGAGTTTACAGGCATCAAACCTGATTGGTTAGATCGCGGTACGGAAAGGCGATTGTTGGTAGCTGCAGGCAGACAAGCTGAAACCAGTTTTTCATGTCAACCACCGATCGCAGTTCGGGCCCCGAGCAAAAAGTATCCTTTTACAATTAGAGCTTATTTACAAGGCAAATCGATCGGTAGTGCCGATGGAACTATAGAAGTTCTTCCCGTGGGAACGGTTTTTACTAGTGTTGGCTCAAAAGAACATTGGCTACCAACTAAAAATTATTGGTTTTTAAATTGGCGATCGAATCCGGTTACCTATTTACTGAAGTTTAAAAATTCGAGCAATCTATTTCAAACTATTTCGATCGAAATTGGAGATAATAAAAATATTAAAAAACTAAAAATCGAACCCCTTCCAGAGCAAGTTAATGCTCCACCTGGGAAAAGTTTACCGATCGAACTGAAAGTAAGTAAAAAAAGACCTTGGTTCGGTTTAATTCAAAAATTTACTATCGATGCTTTTACCCGACTAAGCGATGAAAGACTAGGCAAAGCAGATCCTCCCAGCCATCAACTCAAACTTAACATCCATCCGATCCTTCCTTTGTGGTTGCAGTTATTATTAAGTTTGTTAATTTTAATTCTTCTGTTATTGTTGCTTCTCTCGGGACAAGTAGGTCACCAGGATCGGGTTAATAGCGTCAGTTTTACAGGCCTGAATGTTAACGGTCAACTCGATGCGATCGTAAGCGGATCTGAAGACCAAACAGTGCGATCTTGGCAAGCTACTCCCGATAACTTACTCTGTAAATTCTTTGATTGGCAAAAATTCTGTCTTAAAGCAAATGGAATTATACTCAACAACGAACAAACTGACCAAAAAGCAGTGCAAGTGCTGCACTATCATCGAGCCAAAAACACAAATCTATTAGGAGTCGGTTTAGAAAATGGCAACATTCTATTATGGGATGTCGATGAGGGTAGACAAATAGATATTTTTAAGGACAACAAAGAAGGTCGAGTTTTTGCTTTGGCATTTTCCAAAAATTATCAGTATCTATTTAGCGGTCACAGCGGACAATTATGGCAGTGGGATCTAAAAAATCAAGAAGAAGGAAACTTTTTATTTCAAGAGAACAACACTCAGAAAGTCAAGCGATTCGCAATTTCTACTTTAGCTTTAAGTCAAGACGAAAGAATTTTAATTATTGCCGGTCGTTTTAATAAAATCTTTTTAGGAATTTGGGACAATAAGAATCAGTTACCAAAATTCCAACGTTTACAATCTTATCCTGCAGGTAATCAAAACGATTATATTGAAAGTATAGCTACGGCAGAAAATATCTTAGTTACCTCCGATATTCAAGGTTCGATTAGAATTTGGGATTTAAACGAATGCAGCAAAAAGCCCGATTGTAAGTCTAAAGATGA
>CAYWIH010000107.1:13397-17479 GCA_964458305.1 uncultured bacterium
ATCCCATGCCAGTTCGCACCGTCGCTTTGACTCAAAATGGACGTTATTTAGTTATTTCTGGAGACGATGGTATCATTAGACTCTGGCAAATGAATACCGAAAAAATCCAACGCCAAAACAAATCCAACGATAGCGGCCAAGAAATAGCTAATTACTCAGAAACTGGCATTAATGACATTGATGTTATTACCAGAGAAAACCGTTTGCTGATCGTTAGCGGAGCAGACGACCATAAGGTAAGATTAAATACTTATAATATAAATTCAGATCGATAGGATGTCTTCTCAATCTAATTCTCTCAATGTTATCGTTAATCCTCCCGGTGGCGAGCAATTAGAACCAGGAGCTACCAGCCAAATTAGGATAGTAATTAGAAATCAAAGTAAAGAACCGATGAAGGCGATCGAGGTAGAACTAGATCTACCACCAGAGATTAACGACTGGTGCAAAGTTAAACGGACTAGCTTTAATTTAGATTCTGGCAGAAGAGAAGAGGTAGTCTTTAACTGGGTAATTCCGAGCGATGCGATCGCTCGGGATTATAATTACGATGTAGTTGTCGATTGTCGCTCCCCTTATTTAAGTGCCCCCCTGCGCTATTTACGACAGCTAAAAATATCTACCCCCGTAGTTCGTCAAGTCAGAAGCACCGATCCGACTTTTACTTTAAAACCTTTTACTTCTTCTACTAAACCGATTGTTTGGCAACGGGAACAAAATCTCAGCATCATCGTTTTAGTTCACAATCGTTCTAATTTTGTCGATGAATTTCGCATTAGCTGCGATTTAAATGATAATTGGTACTCGGTTCGCTATCCCGAAAGAATCGAAGAAATGGGCTTAATTAGTTCTGGGAATAAATTAAGTTTAAATCCCAATAGCAAAGGACAAATAATCCTCTCGATCCATCCGCCACCGGATACTTTGGCTGGCAATTATCAACCTACCATTAACCTTCATTCTGCTGTTAACAAGGATCTGTTTTTACAAGATATTTTTTATCTGCGTATTCCCCCAGTTCACAATTTACAAGTAGAATTGCAAGCAATCCGCAGCAAAGTCAAACAAAAATCAGCTTTATACAATATTAAATTTAGAAATGAAGGCAATACTATTCGCCAAGTAATTTTGCGATCGAGAACCGCAGATGAAGATGAATTTGGTGAATATCAATTAGAACGCAACGAGGTTAGAATTCCTCCCGGAAAAGTTGTCGATGTGGGTTTAAAAGTTGCAGTAAAACGTAAGTCGCAACGGTCTTTTTTTAAAGCCAAACAGTTAGAATTTTTGGTTGAAATTGAAGATAAAGAAGATAACCCTTTACCAAGATATCTTCCTTTAAGAGCTACTTTACGTTGGGAAGCTCGTCCTTTTTGGCATTTTCTGGTTTTAATTTTAATTGCTCTTTTAATTCTTGTTGGTGCGTTTTTCTTGGTTAGGGAAATAATTAGAAATACTGGATCGGCACGAGTAGCAGAAATATCAGAGTTTGAAGCAGAGCAAGATGATTACAAATTTGGAGAGAATGTAGCTTTAAGATGGAAAATTAAAAATAGTGAAAAATTAAAAAATATTAAATTTTATACCGAAAATCATCCCCCTGGTACGACTGGGATCGAAGAAGAATATGAAAAATCAGAATTGATCGAGTCTCGGAAGATTGTCAAAAGATTTGATTGCAAGAACCTCGAAAAAGAAAAAGAATTAGATTGCAAAGAAGTAGCTACAAATGCAGCAACAGCAGGTAATTACAAGTTTGTTTTGGAAGTATATTCTGAAAATGATTCCGATAAACCATCGGATACAAAAAGCTTTAAAGTAACGATCGCAGCACCAGATAAGCCTTCGGTTTCCGATCTAAAAGTTGCTAAAGATGAATACAAACCAAGAGAAAAAATAGATTTTCAATTTGAAATTAACCAGCCCGAAACAGTAAAATCAATTGAGATTATTAGCAGAAATGAATTTTCAATTATCCATCCTGATTATCGACAATCTCCACGAGACGAACAAGAAATATCGATCGAAAAACTAAAAAAAACATTTTGTTCGCCTAAACAAGAAAATCTTTTAGAATGTAGCGTTCCGATTTCTTTTGCTAAAGAAGGAAATAACGACTTAAGTATTAGATTAATATCTAACTACGAACCCCACAACCAACCTCAACCGATTTCAGAACAACTAGAAGGATCGATCGCGATCGAAAAACCATCAATTCCTTTAAAAATTATCGATTTTAGGATTAACGGTCAAACCAACGGCCCGGTTTCGGTTAAAATCGGCCAAAAAATTACTCTGAGTTGGAAAGTACAAGGAGAAGACGTTACCGTCAGAATTGAAGGATCTGGGGCCATATTTGGATCTAGAGGAAGTACCGTACTCAACCCCTATCGACAGGTAACTTATCGATCGATCGTGCTGACAGCTACCGACGAAGAAGGAAAAACCGATCGAGCAGTTATCGATATTCAAGTAGAATCTCCCCCAGAACCTGTAGAATTGCCTCAAGAATAGTAAAATCGATCCACTCGCTTGAGATCGATTTGAAAATAATCCGGTCATTTTGAAAAACTTTCGGGAAAAGATGTTATTGTTTATAAAAAAATTTTAGAGCGATCGGGAAACTATAAAAGCAATTATAAGTTTAAATTGTTAAGCTTTTTACTTCTCAATCTCAGAGTTAATTTACAGCAAATCTCGATCTAGTTTCAAGATAATTTTTTATATGATAATTAAGCGGACTTAAAATGAGCTTACCATTGTTAAAAAGCCTGAAGAATCTCAATCTCGGCAAACAGTTAAATTTGTTGTTGGGTATTATTTTTATTGTCGGAATAGGCTTAAGTGCTCCGAGCGTATCTGCTTTGATGAACGATCGAGCGCAAAATCAGATTTCTTCCCAAGCAGGAATTTTGTTAGAAACTATCAATGCAGTGCGAGATTACAGCAATAGCGAAGTTACTCCCCACTTACAAGAAAAGTCGCAACAACAATTTTTACCCCAAACTATCCCTTCTTACGCAGCACGAGAGGTCTTTGAAAGGGTTAGCAATCAAAAATCTTGGAGCGATTATCTTTATAAAGAAGCAACTATCAATCCTACCAATCCAGACGATCGAGCCGATCGCTTTGAAGAGAAACTAATTTATAATTTTCGTAGCGAAACAAATCTCGATAATTTGCAAGGATTTCGGAAAATCGGCGATGAAAAACTATTTTATATTGCTCGGCCTTTAGCGATTACTAAATCAAGTTGTCTTGAATGTCACAGTACCCCAGATAAAGCTCCTCCAAGTATGATTGAGATTTATGGCAAAGATAATGGTTTTGGCTGGAAATTGGGCGAAGTTCTGACTGCGAGAATAATTTACGTTCCAGCTAGTAAAGTTTTGCAAAGTGCCAATCAATCTACAGTTAAAGTAATGGCGATCGTAATAGCAATTTTTACGATTACACTTTTAACTCTCAGTTGGTGGCTGAATCGATATATAGTCCGTCCTCTCAAGCGAATGAGCGAAACTGCTGAAGCTGTTAGTAAAGGACACATCGATGCTCAATTCGAGCAAAATTCTCAAGATGAAGTAGGCCGCTTGGCAAATGCTTTCAATTTAATGAAAATTAGTTTAGAAATTAGTATTAATAAGCTCGAACAATTCAGCAGTAAAATTCGTCGTTTAGAATCTTGAAATTAGATTTTTTTTGAATTGTTTGGCTTCGTCGGAGTCGGGAATTTCGTCTGCTAATTTTTCAATCAATTTTTGTAATGTTATTGGTGAATTTTTAGCTAAAACATCTTTAACAATAAATCGGGATAAAGGGCCGACAAAATCAGCTAATTCTTGCTGACAAACTTCGATCGCATCTGAGTCTAGAGAACTATTCTTAATTTCTGTTTTCGGTAAAGATTTTTCGATCTTCTTGAGAAATTTTTTAGCTTCGTTAGGGTCGGGAATTTCTGCGGCTAGCTTTTCAATTAATGGTTCTAAACTTATTTGCGGATTTTTGGCTAAAACATCTTTAACAATAAATCGGGATAAAGGGCCGACAAAATTAGCTAATTCTCGCTGACAAAATTCGATCGC
>CAYWIH010000108.1:0-1203 GCA_964458305.1 uncultured bacterium
TTAAAAAAAGTTTTCGATCGCCAGGAGCTATTATATTATCGGGCTATTCGTGCAAAACTAAAATATCGGCTTGTTGGTATTCTAAAGCCTGGATAATATCCGATTCGATAAAACTGATATAATCCGAGTTCGATCGTATGGTAATATCTTCAATGGGCGGTCTTGTCGATCGAGCGAATAATTCTGGTTTGTAAATACCCGATAGTCCGACTATTTTTAAGCCAGCCAGTTCGATCGACCCTACTCTGCCAAAATAGTAACAGTTACGGGCAATTTCTCCACCATTCGGATAAAGATCGAGAAAGCCGTAAGGTTCGTGATTGCCGCCGATAAAATAAATAGGATAGGGAAATTTTGCTTTACTGCGATAAAAAGCTTGAAAATCGCCTAATTTTTTATATTTGCTGGGAGCGTCCATCGTAGTAAGATCTTTTTGATGGCGATGGGCTTCAAAATCTCCTACTTGGAGGATAAATGATAAAGATCGACAATGTTTAGCTTCCCATTTTTTTAGCAAGTTTAACATCAGATACATATCGCCGTGTACGTCTCCTACTGCGGCAAAATAAAGATCTTTTTTCAGATTAAACATATGAAAGTTCGATCGCTTTTTACTAACAAGGTAATTTATATTTTTGTTTTAATTACTTGCTTTTTGGAGTGGAATATCGAAGTAGTTAAATCGAAAGAATCTGGGACTAATAAGTTATGTGAGGTAGTACCAGAAGCTAACACATATGAAATAATTACTCAGAATACAATTTCGCAAACAGAATTAACGATCCCCAGTTTATGGTGGAGAAAACAGCAGTTAGATCCACAAGGAGCAATAATTATTAATTGGCAAGCTTATAAAAAGGATCGAATTATAGATTTGATAGTGATCGGACAACAATGGAATTCTCTCGATTATATTAAAAGGTATAGTATTATCAATGATTTTGGTACTATAGCTAGAGAATATCAATATAATTTAAGAATAATCAGCGAGCGTCAAGTCTGTTTAGCTACTTATAATTGTCAATTCGATTTTAACCCCGATCGCTGCCAAATTGATTTTGAATTTTTAGGTCGTAGCATTTTAGAAAAAGGGAATTAAATTTAGATAAAACATATTACTAATTGATAGACGATCGGTGCTAATACCAATTTCGTTTTTATTTGCTATGGATTAAGGGTCAGTGGTCAGTAGTTCGCGCCCTG
>CAYWIH010000108.1:1303-17224 GCA_964458305.1 uncultured bacterium
GTCGGTACAGCGATCGGAATATTTTTGTTAACTTCTTTTAATATTAAAACGGTAGCAATATTAATCCAAGTGCCGCTAGTTTTTGTCCAGAAATAAAGCATTATTCTCAGTAATTTAAAATCATTTAAATCAGATTTAACCTAAATTTCAAACCTTATTTATAGCGTACTAAATTAATGCGATAACGCTGTTTTTTAGTAACAGAAACATCGCCAACTTCCAAACGACCTTTACCTCTTACTGAAATTAAATCGCCCGATCGCAGCGAATGACTAGATTGAGTTATTTCTTTCCAATTAACTCTAACATCCCCCGAAGAAATAGCATCGGCCATTTTCGATCGCGACATTCCAAAGCCAGCAGAAGCAACAGCATCCAAACGCATCGAAGCTTCTACGGTAGTCATTTCTTTTTTTTGTGGGGGGCGAATTTTTAATTCACTAAATTCTATTTGACGAGTTTTTACCGGAACAGATCGCACTTGAACTAAAGAAGTTTCTAAAAATTCTACCAGTTCGGGAACGACAATTACCTGCGCTCCTCTTTCTCCTAAAACGATAATATCGCCGACTTTTTCTCTTACTATTCCCGTCCCTAAAATTGAGCCTAAAAAATCGCGATGAGTGGCAGTATCGAACAGAAAATTACCAGCAATATCTAAAGCAGCCAATTCAATTTGAGAGCGATCGAAGGGTATTTCTTGGCGAGAAATGCCGATTCTTTGTCTTTCTGCTTGAGGATAACCACCCCAAGTCAATAATTTTACTTCTGTCAAACGGGAAAAAATTTCTCGGACTTCAACTAAAACTGGGGGAGAGAGAAAATCGCTTGAAACTATATCCCAAGTCTTAATAGATCGATCGGCTAAATCGATAATTCTGGCGACATCTTCTCTATTTTCGACCCCTTTTAATAAATCTTCTCTTGGTAACATTTTTATTGTTAATTATTCTTCTTGAACGTAGCCTTGAATGCTTTCTGGGTTAAACTGACGGAGTATTCCAGTCGCTTTAAGTTTGACAGTTTCGTTAGATTCAACTATTATCAGATATTTACCAGCATTGAGACGATTCCGATAGGGTAAAGCATCGCCACTACCTACGCTCAAACCTACACCACCGCCAACAAAAAAGCTACCCATAGCCCCGCCGATCGCGCCGAAAATACCGCCGATGATATGATTTCCTAAAGCACCGGCCCAGGGAAAGATGTTGTAACCTGTCGAAAGATTAAAGGCATATCCTCCAGCAAAACCGAAAGGTACTAGCCAGTATGCCATCTGTATGGCGCGTTTTTTGGCTTGTTGGTTGGGATCTATTAAACCAAATTCATCGGCACTTTTGTAGCCTTTACCGAGGATGCTAATTTGTTCGGTGGCGATATTGGCTTTTTCTAAAGCTGTATAAGCCTCTTCTACTGTCATTCTGTCTGGAAGTACGGCAATTAGGTAGTTTTTCATCTCTAAATTAGGGATTCATCTTAACTCGCTATTTTCTAAGGTAGCAGGCTCTTGCTCTCTCGATCGCACTAGAATTTTAATTGTCGATTTGAGTGTGGTTTTCGCTGCTGAGGCGATCGCGCTATCTTTATATTTTAGGTTTCAACGAGAACTAGGGCAAAATTATGCTTTCTTCAAGGTTTATTTTTATAGATTTGGGAGTTGCTTTTTGCTTGTTTTTTGCTTTTTATTAACCCTTTCTCATCTAAATATAAGTTTTCTGTCTCTATTGCTAGAAAAATAATTCCTTCTTTTTTTGTTTTAGAATCGTTTAAGAAGTTGGAAAAATAGGCTTTAACTTCTATTATTTTTTCTGATTTTGCCAGCAACCCAATTGTCAAACAATTTTGACAACTATTATCTAATTCAATTAAATCTTCTATATCTAGATTATTATTTGGTGCGAGAATAAACTCGATCGATTTTTCCAATAATTCACTTTCTGAATAACCTAATAAATTAACTGTATTGTTATTTACTTTTTGGATATTCTTATTGCGATCGAGAACTATTAAATTTTGACTGATTGAATTAATAATATTATCTACATAAGCTTTAGAGGTAACATTTTCTTTTAATCTTTTCACTGTGTAGTTAAAGTATTTTGTCAAATCGCCTAATTCATCGTGAGGATTTTTAGGTTCGATCGGCTTATAATTTGTAAAATTAGTAAATAATTCAAAAGCACCTATTTTGAGAGACTTAATCGGTAAATAAATAGAACGATATATATAAACGAAAAGTATTGAAGTCAAAAATAAAGTAAAAATAGTATAATGTCTGATGATTCTAATATTTGTACTTGTTAATCGTTGAGTTACTAATTCGGAATTTCTAACTTCTGTCAAAGAATCTTCATAATATTCTTGAATTGTCGGAGCAATTGAGTTATTAATTTTTTCGGTAAAACTATTATCTAAATTTAAATCTACTTCTTGATTATCTATTTGTTTTAAGAAAGCAGTTAATTCTTGCTCGTACAATTGAAATTCTTTTGTCAAAACTTCAAGTTGTTTTATTTGTTCTTCCTCTTCCTTAATTTTGCTTTTTTTGATATTTGGGTCTTTCTCTAATAGCTCGATCGACTTTTTTTGATTGGCAGTTACCTGTTGTGCTTCTATCAAATTTGTTTTAAATTCATTTAATAATTTTATTGTTTGAGAGCGATACTCTTCTATTTTTAATGAATTATTTGTTGCTTTATTGGTTTCGATTATAATTTTTTTTGTTTGAGTTTGAAGTGAATTGATATTGGTTAGCATCTTACCAGATACTTCAGCCTCTCGAACTATTTGGTTTATAACTTCATTAGTTTGGGATGTAATTTCTTTTTCAATTCTAATAGTTAAAATACTAATTATCCCTAATAGCGTACTAGTTACACCCCAAGCGAACATTAATTTTTGCCAGATTTTCATTAGACTAATTTCATTTATTTTTTACTTAATTAATTGCAATATTTCAAATTTGATTATTTTAAATAATATTTATTCAAACAAACATGAATTTATCAATACATAAATAATTTTCAGTCACTTGCAAAAGATTTCAAAATTAAAAAAATTACTAGAGCAATTTATAATAGCTTTCGATCGCGCGATTCTGTTCGTTTTTTAGAGCGAAATTTTGTAATTTTTCTCAACCACACCTAAATTATTTAGATCGATATTTCAAATTTAACTTATTCATACAAAATGGCAAGTCTAACAACTGCTTGCTTTTTGGGCGATCGATGGTAAATTACACTTAGGTAATTTTAAAAACTAAAAACTAGATTAAAATTAGGCATATTTAGAGATTTAATTTTGCTGATTTAAAACATTAACTAAGCTTCATCATCGATTATGGCATCGCGATCGAGTAATAACAAATTCCGCAGGCGATCGGTATCTAATTTGGTCAACCATTGTTCTCCAGAATCTACGGTTTGTTCGGCTAATTGTTTTTTACTTTCGATGATATCGTTTATTTTCTCTTCTAAAGTTCCAGTACAAACGAATTTATGAACTTGAACGTTTCTTTTTTGGCCGATACGAAATACCCGATCGGTGGCTTGATTTTCTACTGCGGGATTCCACCAGCGATCGACATGAAAAACGTGATTTGCTCTGGTAAGATTTAAACCAGTTCCTCCTGCTTTTAAAGATAGTATAAAGATATATGGGGCGTTAGGATCGTTTTGGAAGCGATCGACCATTTCTTGTCTTTGTTTGCGACGAGTTGCACCGTATAAAAATAATACTTCTTTATCTAATTTCCGTTCTAAGTAGGGTTTTAATAGTTTTCCCCATTCAGAAAATTGAGTAAAAATCAAAGCCCGATCGCCTTCGGAAATGATTTCTTCTAACATTTCTTCCAATCGCAATAATTTACCGGATCGATCGCTTTTTTCTAGTTTCTTTTCTTTGAGTAATTGTGCTGGATGGTTGCATAATTGTTTTAATTTTAATAGTAAAGTAAGAATCAAACCGTGACGTTGAATTCCTTCTGATTCTTCGATTTTCTTTAAAGAATCGTCTACCAATTTTTGATACAATTTTGCTTGTTCTGAGGACAAACCACAAAATACATTCATTTCCTGTTTTTCTGGCAGATCTTGAATGATAGTTTTATCGGTTTTCAGTCTTCTTAAAATAAAAGGTTGCACCAGCGATCGCAAAGTTGCTAAAGAATCTTTATCGCCGTATTTTTCGATCGGAATCGCAAATCTTCTTTGAAAAAACTGTCGATTTCCTAAGAATCCTGGATTGAGAAAATCCAAAATCGACCATAATTCTGATAGTTTATTTTCTACTGGAGTTCCTGTTAAAGCAATGCGAAAATCTGCGGGTAATTTTCTTGCTGCTTGAGATTGTTTGGCTTGGGGATTTTTAATATTTTGAGCTTCGTCTAAAATTATTCCTTGCCATTCTAATTCTAACAAACTTTTTTCATCTCGATATATTAAAGAATAACTAGTGATAACTAAATCTTTATTCTTAACTAGTTTGGCAAATTTTTTGCCTTTATTTCTTTTATCGCCATGATGAATTATCGTCGCCAGAATGGGAGCAAATTTTTTAACTTCTCTTTCCCAGTTATTAAGTACCGAAGTCGGACATACTAATAAAATTGGTTTAGTTAATAAATCTTTTTCTTTGAGATTTAAAATAAAAGCGATGGTTTGGATTGTTTTTCCCAAACCCATATCGTCCGCCAAACAAGCTCCCAAACCCCATTTTTCTAGGAAAGATAACCAACTAACGCCCCTCTTTTGATAAGGTCTTAATTGACCTTTAAAAGATTCGGGAGTTGCGATCGCTTCGATTTCTTGATTGTTATTTAAATTATTAATTAATTCTTCTAAAACTCCAGTGGCTTTAAAGCCGACTACTGGCAATTTAGCAATAGTTTTAGTATCTCCAGTACTCAATCTTAAAGCATCTTCAACGGACAATTCGATCGACTCGTTAGACTTATTTAAAACTTCTTGAGCTGCGCGCACATCTGCGGGTTGGAGAGCGATCCATTCTCCATTTACTCGTACTATTGGCGATCTTTGCTCTAATAAAGATTCAAATTCTTTTTTGGAAATAGTTTTTTCGCCAATTGCGATATTTAATTTATATTTTAAAAGACTTTTCAAGCCCAGACGCTGGTTTTTTTTCTGAGAAACTTCCGCACTTATTTTAATACCTAAACGCTGTTCTCCTTCATCCGATCGCAAACCAGAAGGTAAAATTACCCCCAAACCATTATCTTGTAATTGCCAGGCGATCGATCTGATAAATTCATAAGCTTGAATCGGATCTAATTTACATCCAGATGGCTGACTTTCTTGCAAACTTTCTGCGATCGGAGAATACAATCTCGAAGCGAAACCCAAACCTTTCAAAAGACTTTCTTGAGGTTGGAAAATACGGCGATTTTGCCAAATTAATTCTGCGGTAGAATTCTGCCAAATATGTTCGGCATCTATTAAAAAATCCCGATCGTCTAAAGCTTGTAAATTATATTGTAATTGCCAATCAAAATCCCCCGATTTAATTCGTTTTTGTTCCGGGGGTATTAAAGCAAAACAAGCGCGATATAAATTTTGTTTTAATTTGAGTTTGCCTCGATCTATTAAATAATCTCTGACCGGAAAAGTCCAACTATCAATTGCATTTTCGATCCGAATTATATTTTTATTTTCTATTTCTAGATCTGAATTTGTTGCCGCAAGAGATTTTAACCAAGGAGCGACAGTAGTTGCTTTATTATTATTATTTACAGTATTTTCGCCAAATCTTCTTACTCCCGCATCGATAATACTGCTTAAGAAATCCAACAATAACTCTTGAGAATCTCGTAACTTAATTTCTGTCGACACCTCTGTATGATAAGCCCGACAAATAGGAGGCATCAATCGCAAAAATTTAGCCAAGCGATCGCGATCGATATTACTATCTAATAAAGGTTGCCAACAACTTTTTGTCGTCCCATTTTTTGAGAAGATTCCCGGTAAGAACTTGCCTCGAGATAATAAATCCAAACTCCAGCGATAGATCTGAGTCCAAAAAAGCAGATCGTTGCCAAAATTGTGCGTGCTTAATTGCCAACCCAAAGGGAATAATTGTAATAATTTAACCGCTTCTAGAGAATTAAAAACTAAACCATTTACCTCCCAAAAACGTAAAACCAGAGAATCATCTTTTTCTGCTGCTTCTGGGGCTATATTTCCCGACAATATTGGGATAAATTGCTCCGATTTTTCGGCAATACTCGGAAGGAGGATCGCTATTTTTATCCACCTGCGATCGATCTCGATCGGATCGATAACCTTTTCCAAAGCAATATTATTCTCTTGAAAAGCCGAAATTAATTCTTGTTGAGTAGAATTAAAAGGATGGCAAGAAGCTAAAGTGGATGCGCGATCGACGCTAGTGCGCCAAGTTTCTCCCCAAAGGAAGAAACAACTATCTTGCGAAGCTAACCAACTACCGTGTACCCTAGACATAATCTATAATTTGAGACCCTTGGCGATCGAAGTGTGAGATGATATATTCTATTGGTAAATAGAAATTAAGATTTACTATCATCGATTCGAAAAAAGCTGTCGCGTTCGCGTAAAACAAACAACTAACAACAAAAATGCGCGGTATATTATTTTAGCTTTACTACTACTAGCCTTGCAAGCAGTAGAGCGAAATAGGCGATAAAGCGATAAATAATTATTTCCTACTGACAGAAGATAATTAACCGATGTCATATAGTTGATTATGTTAAAACTATTCGAGCAAACCAGTCGATCGCCTAATTTCTTATTTAATTATTTAAACAGTGTTAAAACTTTGTGGCACTGTTAACATAAATTATTCGTCAAATAAAAGTACAATCTAGCTAAACTTTCTGTTTTAGCAGCTACAACCTTCGATAAAGATCTTAAAGTAAGTATTGCTACGGTAAGCAGATGAGCAAAAATTTAAACCTCTTTCACGAACACGGCTATCAAATCAAAAGGCAATTAAACAACAACTCCCCAGGAGGTAGTGTAACCTACTTAGCAACCGATCGAAAGACTAACTTGCCAGTTGCCATCAAACAATTTCAATTTGCCAAAACAGGAGCTAACTGGACGACATACGAAGCACACCAGCAAGAAGTAGAAATATTAAAAGCCCTCAACCATCCCAACATTCCCCTTTACCTCGACGAATTTGAAACCGATCGCGGATTTTGTTTGGTAACAGAATATAAAGGATTCCCATCTTTAGCAATCCCAGCTAATTATAGCCTCGAAGAAATCAAACAGATTGCTACCGGGATTTTAGAAATTGTAGTTTATTTACAACAGCAAAATCCGGCAATATATCACCGAGATATCAAACCAGAAAATATTTTAATCGATCGCGGCTCAAAAATAACAGTATATTTAGTCGGTTTTGGCAATGCTAGTTTTGCCGATTATTACAAAGTAGCTAACCATAACAATACTTTTGAGGGTACTTTAGGCTTCATGCCCCCAGAACAGCTATTCAAACAACCTTTAACTAACGCATCAGATCTTTACAGTGTTGGTGCTACTATATTTAGTCTGTTAAAAGGAGTGCGATCGGACGAAATCTGTCAATCTTTAGACGACACTTATACTTTTAATTTAGAAAATCTCAATTCTAAACTAAATCCTAACTTTGTCAAATGGCTCTCGAAAATGGTCGCACCCAAGCTGAGCGATCGCTATAATAGTGCAGCAGCAGCACTTTCAGCACTCAAACCAATCTCGATCGCTAACAATTCTTTCTCCCTTTCTAACTTATTTAGCGGCATATCTCCGAAAATAGTACCGCCGATCTTAGCTTTAGCCAGTCTTGGAGTTACGGCCGGGTTGATAAATACTACGATGAGAAATTCTCCTCTAGTTAATACAATTAATCCAGGTAATTCAGTGATGAGTAAATTGTTAACGACAGGAAGTTGTGTTGCTTGCAATCTTTCTGGGGAACAATTGCGACAAATGAATCTCGAGGCTGTAAATCTCCCCGAAGCTAATTTAGAAAGAGCAGATTTATCGGGTGCTAAACTTCAAGGTGCTAACCTGGTTTTAAGCAATTTAGAAGACGCTCGATTGCAAGGTGCTAACCTCCAAGGTGCTTACGCTAAAAGAGCCAATTTAGCCCGCGCTAAGCTCAATGGTGCGAGATTGCAAGGTGCCGATCTGTCGATGAGTAATTTACAAGAAGCTCAATTGAGAGGGGCTGATTTGTCTGGAGCAACTTTGCAAGAAGCTAAATTAGCAGGGGTATATTTAGTCGGAGCAAAACTGACAGATGCTAACCTCCGCTACGCTTATTTGGGTTTTGGTTTTTTAGATCATCTCAACCTTCAAGGTGCTAATCTCGATTTTGCTAATCTCGAATCTGCTTCTTTACAATCAGCTTATCTTAGAGATGCCAATCTTCAAGGTGCTCACCTTACAAAAGCCAATTTGCAAGGTGCTAATCTTGTTGGAGCTAATCTTCAAGGTGCAGATCTTCGCGGTGTGAATTTAATGGGTGCTAATTTATTAAGTGCTAATTTAAAAGGTGCAGATCTTCGCGGTGCAGATCTTCGCGGTGCTAATATCAACTACGCTAAATTACAGGGTGCAGATCTCGAAGGTGCTATTATGCCAGATGGTAGAGTTAGAAGAAGTAGAGGCTTTGGAACTAGAAATTCTCAAGGTTATTTTACATTCCCTTAAAGGTTTTTGGAACTGCGATCGGATCGCTTCGATCTCTTTTTAGTGGGAAATTCGATTCGATCGCGCTTATTCAAAAATGATTATATTTTTTTCAAAGTAAATAAAAACAAACATTGTAATAATATCTCTCGCTTTTGCTTTTTTTATCTTTCTTGTAGTATAAAATACTTGAAGTAAATCGAATACTTCAGCAAAAAGCAATGAGACAGCTAATATCAGCATCTAAAAGTTTTTTCAGCAACGAACATTTACCCCCAATTGCTCGATCGATAGCAGGATTCCTTAAAGTTACATGGGATGAAGACAAAGAAAAAACTTTAGCAATACTAAGACAAAAAAGAAACTGGATAGCAAAAATTAGAATTCCAATTATCCAAAATCCTTTCATAATATTTTTATATTTAATACCAATAATGTTGATTTTAGCTTTTTTGGGTTGGTCAGGAAAAATGCTTGTTATTCATTTTAGTGGGGGCGATAAAGAGTTAATTGTAATTTTTTTATTTTGTTGGATAATTTTTTTCTATTTATCTCTCATTTGTTCAATATTAATTTTAGATCGCTTACAAAGCTATCCTAAAATGAAACAAAATGAAAGGTGGTTATTAGTTAAAAAACAATATTTAAAATATATAAAAGAAAAAAAGAACAGCAAAAATATAATATCGAGAATATTAAATAATAAAAGTATAAAAAATATAGCCAGACAAAAACTTGAAATAGCTATTAAAGATTGCGAGAGAAAAAGTAAGTGGTGGTTTGGGGCCAACTTTTTTTTCACACCAATAATAGTTGGTATTATCGTATCAAATACAGAATTCCAAAAAGCGATTATTGATTCTGCTTCTTCTTGGTTGTTAACATATATGTTTGATGTAAATTTTGGAGCTACTCTTACTTTATTTATACTTTTAGTAAGTTGGTTTTTGTATTTTTGTAAATATGGAGTTTATATTGCCTGGATGAAACAGTTGCAAAAAGAATTAAAGAAAGAAAATTAATCTATAAAAATATTTCCCCAGTCACCTCATCAGCTGATTTTTAAAGTTTTACGATCGATCGGTTGAGATACTTTTTTAGCTTTGATATCGCTGTTTAAACGAACTAAAGAAGCAGGACTTAATTGTTGTTTAATTGGTTGAGGATTATCGTTAGGTAATTGAGAGTTTATTTTTAATTCGCTGTGAGAGATATCTTTAATAATTTTACAATTTTTGCCGATTGTTTTTGCTTTTTCGAGGGCTTCTTCTGCTGCGATTAATAATTGTTCGCAATGGTCTATAGTCCGGGGTTTAATACTAGCAATACCTAAATTCAAGCTGAGATTTTTAGTAATCTTAGTCTGAGAATTAGTAATTTGAAATTTTTGAATTTCTGCTGAGATTTTTTCGCCGATACGAGTAGCATCGATAGTATTGGTTTTGGGAAGAACGATCGCAAATCTTCCTTCTCCGTAATGAATGACTGTATCTGTAATTCTATTTGATAATTCGGCGATTCTTTCTCCTATTTTACGCAAACAACCGTCGATCGCTAATTGACTGTAGTTGTGACGATCTTGCTGACAAATATCTAAATCCAATCTAATTAAAGAAAGCCAACTTTCTTTTTTTACCGCTTTTTTCCAAGCCCGATCGAAATACTCTTCGAATAACAATCCATTTCCCAATCCTGTTATTTCATCCAATCTCAAGGTTTGTTTCAATGTAAAATTGCTTTTTTCTAGTTTTTTATTCGCTCGATCGAGTAGTTTGTTTGTTAATTGATGAATTGCTGCGTAACTAACTAATAATTGATGGCTATCTAATAATTTATATTCTAATGCTGTAATTTTAATAACAAGCGGTTGTTCTAATAAATGAGAAGATCTTTGCAAGCAAATTTCTGCTGCTTCGATAATTAAGCTATTTTTAGATAATACTAAATGATTAATATCTAAAAAATTCAATAAATGATCTATCTTACGTCTGGCACATAATTCTAAACTATATGGAAGGCTCATATATTGCCAAAAACTTTTTTGAGATATAGCCCCTAAAAATGTATCCTGTTTAAATAAGACTACTCCAGGTAGATTGGGGTTTGCTTTGAAATGTTTGCTTAAAGTATTAATCGAACTCGATATGTCTATTTTATAATCGTAAAGATTTAAATTCTCTACTGTGGAATTCTGGTTTAACATAATTATTTTTTATAAATTAAATTTAATTAAACTATATTTAATTTCGCGAATACTTTTAGGTAGTTATTAAGTATTAATAACCAACTTTACTATTTATTAATAATTTATCATTACCGCAATTATACTTAAGCGATCGAAGTCACAATTATCAGTATTTACGGAACTTTAAGATTTCTTTAAAATTAGCTGCTTGGGGAGCAATTACTCCTCTTCTTGCTTTTGCTTACCATCTTTCCATTTAACGGGTTTTTCAGCAGCTAAAGAAGTTCTTTTAGCAGGTCGATCGCGCTGGTAAGAAATTAAATCTAACTGTTGTGGTTTAGCGGGTTTTTTATCTATTTCCAGACCTTTTCTGCGTTGAGAAGTTCTTTCTTCTGAGGTATTTTCTGCAATTACTTCGTATAAAAAAGCTAATTTATTTTTCTGATTTCCCTTACGTAAAACCCGACCCAGTCTTTGTACGTATTCTCGAGCTGACCCAGTTCCAGATAAAATAATAGCAACTTTAGCATCGGGTACGTCAACACCTTCATTAAGTACGTGAGAAGCAACGATCGCTTTATATTGGCCCGTTTTAAATTTAGTGAGGATCTGATGTCTTTCTTTAACGGGGGTTTGATGGGTAATAGCAGGGATTAGAAAATCTTGTGAAATACGATATACAGTCGCATTATCGTTGGTAAAGATTAAAATCGGTTCGGGATAATGTTCGCCGATTAATTCCGTTAAAACCCGTAATTTTCCATCAGTACCGTGAGCGATTTCCTTAGCCTCTCGATGAGCCAGCATAGCACGACGACCCGCTTCAGATCTAGCACTAGCTTGGATGAATAATTGCCAACCCTTGAGACTACCTAAAGAGATATTCGATTTTTTCAAAAAATTATTGCGAACTTCGATCGCCCGATCGTATTTTTCTCTTTCTTGAGGAGATAATTTGACCATGATTTGTACTATTTTACGATCGGCTAAAGTATTGCCCGATAATTGTTCGGGAGTTTTACGATAAACTATGTTACCGATTAAAGTATCTAAATCTTTATGATTGCCATCGCTACGTTCTACAGTAGCAGTTAATCCTAAGCGATAGGGTGCGATCGCATATTCAGCAATAACCCGAAAAAAATCGGTAGGTAAGTGATGACACTCATCAAAAATCAATAATGCGTATTTATTGCCGATCGTTTCTGCATGAATTGCCGCACTATTATAAGTAGCGATCAGTATGGGAGTGCGATCGCGCGATCCTCCCCCCAACAAACCTATTTCTACATCCGGGAAAGCTGCTTCCATTTGAGCGTACCATTGATGCATCAGATCTAAAGTCGGTACGACAATTAAAGTTGTTCGGGGAGTAGCTTCCATGGCTAATTGTGCCAGATAAGTTTTACCTGCTGCTGTCGGCAATACTACTACTCCCATTCTGTTAGCTTTTTTCCAAGCTAATAAAGCTTCTGTTTGATGGGGATAGGGTTTTTTAACTACGGTAGGGGTTAATTGTAGCGATGTAAATTCTTTTGCTTCGTCAATAAAATTAGCCTTGCTAGCTTGTAAAGTTTCGATTAGAGGGCGATAATATAGAGCCGGAATTCTAAATTTTTCGACCCGATCGTCCCAAGTAGCATAATCTATCCAGGTTTTACCTCGCGGTGGTGGATGTAAAATTAACGTACCTCGATCGAATTTTAATTTAGAAGCGCGACTCATTAATTAATAATACGAGAATTTCCAAATTTTAATATACGGTATTTTAACAGTGACCATTGACCATTAACCATTGACCAGTAAAAACCACTTCGAGCAAGACCGCTCTTTAATTTTTGAAAAAAATAAGCGGATGTCGCTAAAAATGCCCGCAGGATTTGACTTTTGCGGGCTGGTAATTTAAGATTCTATTTCGTAATCGAAGATTATTTGTTAATTTGGCGAGCCATATTGCGGAACATATCCATGCTAGTATCGGCGCGACGACGATCTTCGGGATTAGTTGTATTGTTTTGAGTTATTTCGGTGCTAGTATTAGATTCTGCTTTAGCAACAGTAGGCTGAGGAGTTGCTTTTGGTTCGGCTTTAACAGCAGGCTGAGAAGTTGCTTGCTGAGGGGCAGTTCCGTTTTCTTTTATCGAAGCAACATCTACAATTAATTCGGTATTTTTGTTGCTTCTTGTTTTCGGGAAAGTGCGTCTAACTTTTTTTGCAGTTCTCATGTAATCGATGTTGCCATAAGTTTTGGCATCATCTGGACTGAGGAAGAAGCTTTCTTTAGAAGCTTGTTGTTCTTCGTTATTATTTTCTTCGTCTACGTATTTGGTTTTTGAACCGAATAAGCCAAAAAATCCAGCCATCTCAATATCCTCTCTGTCTAATCTTAATTTTTTATCTCTTAATGTTAAAGTTTAGCAAAATAAATCTTATTTATGAAAAAAATATGCTCTTTTTTTGCGCTTGATTCTCAAAAAGAATACAAAAATTTACAACCATTGACAAAAAAAATTGCCCAGACTCCTCTAGATTCAAGAGATTGAACGTTTATCAGAGATTGGCAAACAAAGATTAAAATAAAATCGATTTTGTTTCGATCGCCGCTAAATCCAATTCAGACAAACGTAAATAAGCCCGATCGATAAAACCCTGACCTCGCAAAAAACCAGTATTAGCACCCGGACAAATATATTCGAGAGTCTCATTACTAAATCGATCGAGCAGGTTGGCAACGCTTTTTAATTGTCTGGGCCAGTGGAAAGTTTTAGCAACTCGAAGGGGAACGATGCGATCGCGAGACTCGGGCAATAAATGCCTTCCAGTAAAAAGAACCCCCCCCAAACTAGCCCAATACAGACAAGAAGAACCAGGAGAATGTCCCGGACTCCAAAAAGCATAACAATCATCGCTCAAAGCGAAACGATCTGAAAATGTAGTGGTATTTACATCGGGAATTAAATAAGCTTCTTGTTCTTGAATGAGAACCTCACAACCAAAATCTGCTTTAATTTGGCCGACCTTTTTACCAATACCACCGCGATGAGTCAAAAACAACCAGCGCACTCCTCCGTTATTTTTCAGAAATTGCCAGTTAATTTCCTCTGTTGCTGGAGAATCGACCAAAATGTTACCCGAGTTTTTTACAATAAGATAGGAAGTCGCGCCCAAAGTTTCTCGATTGGGAGCAAATGCAAAAACTCCTGGAAGAATAGAGCGAGGTTGTTTAGATTTTTTTTGCGAATCAGTCACGAGAGTTTATTGCTAATTTTGAGGATAATTAGAAGTATTATGTTTTTAGGATGAAGCAGATCGGTTTGTTAAGTATAACTATAGTATTCGTGCGTGTAGAACTACTGTCAATTTGCTTGCTATAACAAAGCATAAAATCCCGAAAAATCAAGCAGTAAGACGATTGTTAAATCCCAAAAGAAAAAAAAATTTAAATAGATCGACTTCTCAAAGTAAAGATTCAGTTTTATAAACATGGAATTCTGGTTGCTTATAATTTTACTAGGTTTAACAAGCTACTTATTTTTTTTCTTACTCAAGCGCAATCTTAGCAAGATTACTCGCACCCCAATCTGGCTGCTGTGGTTGGTGTTAATGATTCCGCCAATAATATGGGTAAGTTGGGGATTGATCTACGGAAACGATCGACCGATGCCTCCAGCCTTAGCGATCGCCCCGTTTATAATTTCTCCGATTTTATATTGGTGGCTGATCCAGTGGCAAAGAATCGAACCAGAAGCAGAAAAAAATCAGCCCGATCGCAGCGAAAAAGACCCCCAACAAGCAACCGAAGCCCCAGAAAAGCCTCGATCCGATCCCCCTAAACCCCGTCTCATCGATAATAAAGAAGAAGCAGCATTAAGAGATTGTTTTCCTTGGGGTATATACTATTTACAACGGATCGACTATCGCCCTCAAGCAATTTTATGTTTGGGAAAACTGCGAGCAGTTCCAGAAGTAGCCTACGACACGATTAAAGATAATGTCGAACGAGTATTCGGCGATCGCTATTTGGTATTGTTTCAAGAAAGTTGGCGCGGACAGCCTTTTTTTGCTTTAGTTCCTAATGTTTGGCGAAAAAAATCTTCAGACAACCCAGAAGCCGAACAACCAATAACTCGCCCCGGTTTAGCTCTTTGTTTGATGTTGGTTACAATGCTAACGACTACTTTTGCGGGTTTGGAATTTAGCGGCGTAACCCTCCAAGAGTTAGAGTCAAATTTTTCCCTAATAATACAAGGATTGTATTACAGTCTCGCACTGATCTTTATTTTTGCCGTCCACGAATTCAGTCATTATTTAGTGACAGTTCGCTATAAAATTCGCGCTACTTTGCCCTATTTTATTCCCATTCCCCTATTATTAGGTACTTTTGGGGCCTTCATTCAAATGCGATCGCCCGTACCCAACCGCAAAGCTTTATTTGATGTGGCGATCGCCGGGCCTCTAGGCGGTTTAATCGTTACCATACCGATAATAATCTGGGGACTTTCTCAATCGACATTAGTGCCGATCGACCCCGAAAATACTAGCATTTTGAATTTTGATGCTCTCGATCCGCGCTTTTCTTTACTATTATCTGTATTGAGCAAAATAGCCCTCGGCTCGCAATTAGAATCTGGCATGGCGATCGACCTGCATCCGGCAGCACTAGCGGGTTATATCGGTTTAATGCTGGCAGCTTTTAATTTAATGCCCGTCGGTCAACTCGATGGCGGTCATATCGTTCACGCAGTTTTCGGACAGCGCACCGCTTTGGTTATCGCTCAAGTGACTATTTTATTAACACTTTTGCTGGCTATTGTCAAGCGCGATTTTCTGCTTTGGGGTCTGTTTTTATTATTCATGCCGGCCGGACAGCCAGCCCTCAACGACGTAACCGAACTTAATAATTGGCGCGATCTTTTGGGTTTGCTTTCTTTAGGATTGTTATTGATTATTTTGTTGCCTTTACCCGGGGCGATCGCTGGGTGGTTAAATATTTAATTGAAGAGGTCAGTAGGGACGTACCATGGTACGTCGGTACAGAGGTCAGGGGTCAGAGGTCTG
>CAYWIH010000109.1:0-5755 GCA_964458305.1 uncultured bacterium
AGAATCTTAGTTTGAAATTTTCGATTATTTTATTGGTCATTTTTTTAGCAATTGAATTCGATAAGTATATTGCAGCTTATAAGTGAAAGGCAGGCAAAAGAGCCCACCATAAAACACTACTTCAAAGCGTCGATTAACTGTTTTTTAGCACTATCTAAAGCTTCCGGTAATTTACTAGCATCTCTGCCGCCAGCTTGGGCTAAATTAGGTCTTCCACCGCCTCCACCACCGCATATTTTGGCAATTTGTCCGATGAATTTACCTGCTTGCAATTTCTTTTCTTTAATTACTTTCTGACTGAATGCTGCTACTAAACTCACTTTTCCTTCTGCCGGAATAGAAGCTAATATTACAGCAGCTTCGCCTAATTTTTGCTGCAATCTTTCGGCTGCGGTTTGCAATGCTTTACCGTCGATCGCACCCATTTCTGCTATTAATATTTTGAAGTCGCCGATCGCTTCTGCTTGAGATAATAATGCGTCAGATTTTGCAATAGCTAATTCTTCTTTTGCTGCTGTTAATTCTTTTTGTGTTGTTTTTAATTCGGATTGGATATTGTTAATGCGATCGAGTATTTCTTCGGGTTTTGCTTTAAAGCGATCGCCTAATTCTTTTACTATCCTATCCCTGACGTTCAAGTATTCTAATACAGCAGTACCAGCGACAGCTACTATCCTTCTTACTCCCGAAGAGATGCCACCTTCGGATACTATTTTAAAAAGACCTATTTCGGCTGTATTTTTAACGTGAGTACCGCCACATAATTCTAAGGATACTCCAGGTACGTCGATTACTCGCACTTCAGTACCATATTTTTCCCCAAACATGGCGATCGCACCTTTTGTTTTTGCTTCTTCTAATCCCATTATCGAGGTTTGGGTGTCGTGTGCTTCGGCGATCCATGTATTAATTTGTGTTTCTATTTCTTGCAATTCTTGTGGTTTTAAGGGCCGAGGACAGTTAAAATCAAAACGCAAGCTGTCAAAACCAACTTCCGATCCTGCTTGAGATACGGAATCATCGACAATTTTTTTCAATGCTGATTGTAGTAGGTGTGTTGCTGTATGATGTGCTTGTGCGCGACGACGACAAGCGCGATCGATCTGGGATGATACGGTATCTCCTACTGTTAACGTACCTCTTTCGATCTTTCCGTAATGCACGAAGAAACCGGACTCTTTTTGTACGTCTTCGATCCTGACTAATAAATTATCTCCACTAAGATAACCTTTATCTCCGATTTGTCCTCCAGACTCGGCATAAAAAGGAGTGCGATCGAGTATTATTTGTATTTTAGTACCTACTTCGGCAGCTTCTACTGTTTTACCTTCTACTAACACTACTTCTACTTGAGAATTCGATCGCGCTTCTGTATAGCCTAAAAATTCTGTCGGATGGATGCGATCGGCTAGTTTATCTATACTACCCTGTACTGTAAGATCGATGGTTTCATGCGCCCCTTTAGATGTTTCTATTTGGATTTGCATTGCTTTGTTATAGCCTTCGATATCTATCGTTAAATCGTCTTCTAGGGCTATTTCCTGGGTTAATTCGAGGGGGAATCCATATGTGTCGTATAGTTTAAAAGCGTCTTCACCAGAAATGACGGTTTTACCTTCTGCTTTTACCTTATCGATGACTTCTTGTAACAATTTTTCCCCTCTTTCGAGAGTTTTGAGGAATTGAGTTTCTTCTCGCTGCAATTCCAGTTTGATAAACTCTTCCCTTTCTCTAACGTTAGGGTAAACAGACTCAGAAAGTGCGATCGCAACTTCTGCAATTTTAGTTGTAAATGTCCCTTCTATCCCGACTAACCTACCGTGACGCACTACCCGACGAATTAAACGACGTAAAATGTAACCACGACCGATATTAGAAGCACTTACCCCATCAGCAATTAAATGTACCACAGCCCTAACGTGATCGCCAATTACTTTAAGGGATATTTTAGTGCGATCGCTTGCTTTGTGATAATCTATTCCTGAAATTTCAGCAACTCGTTTAATTATCGGGAAAATTAGGTCAGTTTCGTAATTATTCGGCACTTTTTGCAGAATTTGCGCCATTCTTTCTAAACCCAATCCGGTATCGATATTTTTGGAAGCGAGGGGGGTTAGATTACTATCTGCATCCCGATTGTACTGCATAAATACCAGGTTATAAAATTCGATAAAGCGACTGTCATCTTCTAAATCGATATTCTCATCGCCTAATTCGGGCTTAAAATCGTAATATAATTCCGAACATGGCCCGCAAGGGCCTGTCGGGCCAGATTTCCAAAAGTTATCTTCTTCGCCCATTTTTTTGATTCTATGGGCAGGAATGCCGATTACATCTCTCCAGATGGCAAATGCTTCGTCATCCTCTTTAAATACGCTGACTATTACTCTTTCTGGAGGTAAAGCAAATACTTCTGTAGATAATTCCCAAGCCCATTTTATAGCTTGTTCTTTGAAATAGTCGCCGAAACTGAAATTACCCAACATCTCGAAGAAAGTATGATGGCGGGCAGTTCTGCCGACATTTTCTATATCGTTGGTACGGATACATTTTTGGGAAGTTGTAGCGCGATCGAACTTAGATTTTTCTTGCCCCAAAAAGATCGGTTTAAATGGCAGCATTCCTGCTATAGTTAGCAATACTGTGGGATCTTCGGGCACTAGAGAAGCACTAGGTAAGATTTGGTGTTCTCGTTTTGCGAAGAAGTCGAGGAATTTTTGTCTTATTTCGCTACCGCTTAGATACTGAAGAGATTCCGACATTAATCTTTACTTACAATAGAATGATTTTACTCTGAGTATCTCTTATTGTTGCATTTTGTCGATCGTTAGTTTGATGATCTTGGGTTTTTATAATTCGAAGATGATGATATTAAAACCAGAAGTATATTGTCGGTTAGAACATTATTGTCTTTACGACATTAAAGATCGTCAATATTTAAGAAAAAAGATAAGTCTCGATCTTTATAGAGATGGTTGGATAAATAAGATTCAAGAAGACAGTATATATTATGAGGTCTAGTAAAAGAGTACCAAGATTACGAATCAGTTGAATCTCGAATTTTTCAATTAAATCGAATCTGGAAAAAACAATATTATCTAGAAAAAGAACAAGAAATTGATTTAGATCTTGAATAAAAATGTATCTCAGCAATGCTATATAATCAGCTAGGAGATCCTATCATAGTTGGATTTTTTTTTGCGCTCGTACTAGTAATACCAGGATTTTCACGTTTTACAAAAGAATCCGCTAATAATAAAATTAAATGCAAAAATCTCCCCTGAGAACAAAGAAAAACTTTTGTTTTGTATTTACCTCAATGGACGTAATTTTGGGAATATGAATTCAGCTCAAAAGAATTAGGATGTTCTCTAATTAGAGAATGGCTAGATACTGGTAAAAGACCTTACCGATAACTGTTTCATTATAAATACTGCGAAATTATTATCTTTGTTTAGTTATTATTTTTCTAATTATTATTTGTAGAACAATTTAAATTATTGTCTTGCTACTTAGTATTGGCAAAGAATGAAGTATTTAAATTGTCAAATAAAATAGTTAACAAGTAAAGTTAAAAGTAAAACGCAAATCGAGCCGATACACATTTCTGTTACCTTTTTATAATAAAATATCGATCGTAAAGCTAAATACACCCAAGTCAATGGCAACTCAAACAGCTTCACCAAAACTACTGAGTCCTTTTGAATTACGAGATTTATCCTTAAAAAATAGAGTAGTAATGCCCCCTTTAACCAGAGGTAGGGCTGTAAATAATGGCATCCCCAACGATTTGATGGCAGAATATTACACTCAAAGGACTGGATCTGGTTTAATAATTACAGAAGGCACTTTTATTTCTAATCAGGCCGATGGTTGGGTAAACGCACCTGGTATTTATACAGAAGCACAAACTGAAGGCTGGAAAAAAGTTGTAGAATCGGTTAGTGCTAAGAATACCCCGATTTTCATGCAACTTTGGCACTGCGGTAGGGCAAGTCATAGTAGTTTTCACGATGGTAAACTAGCTGTTGCTCCTTCTGCGATCGCGATCGACGAAGAATATATCCATACCCCCAACGGAAAACAGCCCCACGAAACCCCACGCGCCCTAGAGACGGACGAAATTCCTCAAATCGTAGCAGACTATAAAAAAGCAGCCGAAAACGCTAAAAAAGCTGGTTTTGATGGAGTAGAGATTCACTCCGCTAACGGTTATTTACTCGATTCTTTCCTACAATCGAAAACTAACAAACGTAAGGATAAATACGGCGGTAGTCTTGAAAATAGATATCGTTTTCTTCAAGAAGTAGTAGAAGCAGTTATCAGTGTTTTCCCTAGTAATAGGGTCGGAGTTCGGATTTCTCCCAACGGATCTTATAATGATATGGGTTCGCCAGATTATCGCGAAACTTTTCTTTACGTTGCCGAAAAATTAGATTCGTTTGAATTAGCTTACCTTCATATTTTGGACGGTTTGGCTTTCGGTTTTCACGAATTGGGCGATCCGATGACTTTAACTGAGTTTCGACAAGTATTCAAAGGCCCGATCGTCGGTAATTGTGGCTATACTCAAGAAACTGCCGAAGCAGCCATTGAAAATGGAGATGCCGATCTAATTGCTTTTGGAAGGCCTTATATCAGCAACCCCGATCTTGTCGATCGCTTTGCCAATAACTGGCCTCTCAACCCCGATGCATCCGTTAAAGTCTGGTATTCTCCAGGCCAAGAAGGTTATACTGATTTCCCTACTTATCAAGAATCTTAAAGATTGCTAAGATAAGTTATTAAAATCAATAGTATATGTTAAATAATTTTGTCTTTTATCCCTATTTTTATAGAAGGCAATTATGGACTTTCAAATAACAAAACACTATCTAAGAAACATAAATTTACAATCTAGCGTCAGTTCTTATAAATTCGTAACATTTAAGGAACAACAATGTCGTATCCTATTGTTACTGGCTTTATTTTTTTTTCGCTTTCCAAGTTCCACCGTAGCGATAATGTGGGTTATCCGTACTTAGTTGTTTCTGGCATTCAGGACAAACTAAAAACCAATTTCCTTCAAAGTTAAATTTTATTCGATAGCGCAAGCTAACTATTCTCTGGCAAAGATTGCAAGGTTTTGGAGGAGACTTAGACATGGTTCTAGATTAATATTAAGTTATATAAAAGTCATACGCGATCGAAATATTTATAATGTCCGAGTAATGATAAAAATTATTTCTAATTTAAAATTAAGCCTGTTTTTTAGCAGTGTTTTCTTGGTTGTATTTTTTGAAGAAGTTAAGATTTACCCCGTTTTTTCACTAGAAAAATATTTACCGGGTAATTTAGTCTCCCAGAATAGATTAAATTCAGAACCAGTAAATTTTGTAGATCCTAATCTAGAACTAGCAATTCGAGAAGAACTCAATATTGCTTCCCCACAGCCAATCACAAGAGAAAGCGTATCTAAAATTACCAAACTTGACTTAGAAGCGCGCTCTATTGCTAGGTTGGATGGAATCGAAGCCATGACTAATTTAAGGGAGCTAAATCTTAAGTACAACTACTATATTAGTAATCTTACCCCATTAGCAAAGCTAACTAAGCTAAACAAACTTACTTTAGAAAAAAATCAAATTAAAGACATCTCTGCTTTAAAAAACCTAACTCAGTTAGAATGGCTTTCTTTAGATGACAATCAAATTGTCGACATAACACCATTAAAAGATCTGACTCAATTAGAGTGGCTCTCTTTACACGATAATCG
>CAYWIH010000109.1:5855-16884 GCA_964458305.1 uncultured bacterium
TACACGATAATCGTATTGTCGATCTAACACCATTAAAAGATCTGACTCAATTAGAATGGCTTTCTTTGGATGATAACGAGATCGTCAAAATCGATCCTTTAGTAAATTTAACCCAGTTAGAGTGGCTCTCTTTGCACGATAATCGCATTGTCGATCTAACTGCGATCGGTAATTTAACTCAGTTAGAGTGGCTTTCTTTAAACGACAATCAAATTGTCGATATCACTGCTTTATCCAAGTTATCTAATTTAAAAACTTTAAACTTGAGTTACAACCAAATTACAAATTTCTCGCCATTGAAAAAAGACCTTAAATTAGCTTCTTGCTCGGGTTGTAAAAAATCAGAACAAGATTTTTAACGATCTTTAATTTGAGATTTGAAAGACCGTTACTGGGCGATCGCGAAATTGAAATCTCGATCTTTCTAAAAAAATGGCGATCGCGCTTATGAAATTGCTAAACTATCTTGATTTTCTCGAGTAAATTCAGAGATAATTTGACGAAAATCATCCCCTTCGATGGTTTCGCGATCGATCAGTATATCGACGAGACGATCTACAGTCGTGCGATTTTCGCTAATAATATTTTTCGCTCGCTCGTAGCACTTAAAGACAATAGAACGAATTTGAATGTCGATATTATTTGCAACTTCATCGGAATATTCCAAGCGACTACCGCCATCGTATCCCGAAAAACCTTTATTTTCCGGCTCTAGAGCGAATTGGCCGATGTCAGACATTCCGAATTTAGTCACCATTTGTCGGGCCATAGAGGTTACTTTTTCGAGATCGTTACCAGCACCAGTAGTTATTTCTGCATCGCCAAAAACAATTTCTTCGGCCGCTCTACCACCTAGAGTACTGGCAATTCTGGCTAAAATTTGCGATCTAGTAATTAAACCTTGTTCTTCGTCGGGAGTGTACCAAGTTATCCCTTTTGCTTGTCCTCTAGGGATGAGAGTAACTTTTTCAAGGGGATCGTGATCTGGGCTGAGAGTAGCGACGATCGCGTGACCGATTTCGTGATATGCTATTAATCGTTTAGCTTTACTATCTATTAGGGGAGTTCCTTCCATTCCGGCAATAACTCGATCGATCGCGTCGTTAATTTCTAGCATTGTCAAGGCTTCTTTGCGCCTTCTAGCGGTAAGAATGGCGGCTTCGTTGAGTAAGTTGGCCAGATCCGCGCCAGTAAAGCCTGGAGTACGACGTGCTATTGCTTCTAAGGAAATATCAGGAGCGATTTTTTTGTTGCGAGCGTGAACTTCTAATATTCCCAGTCTTCCTTTGACATCTGGATAGTCTACCATTACTTGGCGATCGAATCTTCCGGGACGCAAAAGTGCGGGATCGAGAACGTCGGGACGGTTGGTTGCTGCGATAATTATAATCCCCGTATTCCCTTCAAAGCCGTCCATTTCGGTTAACAATTGATTGAGGGTTTGTTCTCGCTCGTCGTTACCTCCACCGTAGCCAGAGCCTCTTTGACGACCTACTGCGTCTATTTCATCGATAAATACCAAACAGGGGGCATTTTCTTTAGCTTTTCTAAATAAGTCCCTTACTCTAGAAGCACCAACCCCGACAAACATTTCGACAAATTCCGAACCGGAAATACTGAAAAAAGGAACTCCTGCTTCTCCGGCGATCGCTTTAGCGAGGAGAGTTTTGCCCGTTCCGGGAGGCCCGATTAACAATACACCTTTAGGAATTTTAGCTCCTATTGCCGTAAATTTTTCTGGTTGTTTGAGAAAAGTAACTACTTCTTCTAATTCTTCTTTTGCTTCTTTTATTCCGGCGACATCTGAGAAACTAATTCCTGTTTTTGCTTCCATTTGAAATCTGGCCCTAGTTTTGCCAAAGTTCATTGCTTGTCCCGAAGCATTTGCCGATCTTCGTAAAAAGATCGCAAATCCTGTCATTAAAAATAAGATAAAAAATAACTGGACTGTCAGTCCCAATACAGTACTGCGATCTACTGAGTCTTTTACCTCGTAGTTTACGTCATTTCTGATACTTTTATCTCTAAGTTCTTGATTGTCTGTGAAGACTATAACTTTTTTTGGGGGTTCGTTTTTTGCTTGACCTACCAGAGTGACTCTTGCTATTTGAGTGGTGCGATCGATTTCTATTTTTTCTACTTCACCCGATTCAATATATTTTAATAATTGACTGTAACCGATCGTGTTATCGTCTCTTGCTTCATTAGCTCTAATTGGTTGCATGAAGGCGAAGCTTTGAGCTACAGTCAAAGCTATGAGGATTTGCCACAGATATGACATCGCTGGTTTTTTCTTTTTGCCCTTTTTATCTATGGGATCTTGTTTTGAATCGCCCTGGATTTTTAGTCTATTCGGCAAAGCTTTTCTTCCCAAATTTATCTTCATATCTCTAGTTTGACACAATTGTTCTAGAATTAAATTATTTCAAGTTTATTTTGCGCGCTTATTATTTTTACTATATCTATTATCTTGTAAAGCATTACCTACGCCTTGGATAATTCCCTGGCCTATTAAGCCGATTCCCCTGCCGATCACGTCTTTGAGGAAGTAAAATAGTGCCTCTCCCAAAAATCCTACTATTGCTTGGAGAATTGGGGCTAGAGCATCTCTAGTTTCGATCGCGATCGTTGTCAGCCAAGGAATTCCTTTAAGTTGGTTTAGTTCTTCATATCTAGGATTGTAAAACCATCCTACATATATTTTATTATCGTTAATATAAAATAAGCGATATTGACTTTCGAAAATATTTTTTGGTTCTTCGAAATATTTTTCTTTACGATATCTCCAAGATAGGTTATTTCGCACCCTTGCCATTTCTCGCGATGAAATCAGATTGGGTTTATAAAGTTTTTTTTCGACGGATTCGACCCGAATAAAATTATTTAAAATAACGACAATTGTTGCATTTGCTATTTTAACGATCGAGTTTTGAATTACTATTTTTACTGCTTTTTCTCCCGATATTTCTTCGAGAGGATCGATTTCTTTTTGAGTTTTTTTGGCTAAGATAAATTCTGATTTTTTTTCGGAGTTTGTTAACCAAGTAAAAGCTTCATCAAACAGGGGGATTTTATTTAAAATTTCTGCGTTTATATTAATAAATTCTTCTTCGACTATACTTTCTATATCGTATATTTCGCTGCTTTCTTCCAGGCATTTGTTTAAAAAATCTTTAGTTGACTGCTTCCAGACTTCGAGTAAAATATTTCCGTTTTCTGGACTCGATGCTAGTGGAAAGTATTTATTCTGGAGTGGGACTAATTCGTTATTTTGTGCTATTTTTTCTTGATTTTTGTCGTATTCTTGTGTTTTTGAGTTAAATATTTTTTGAAATAAATTTATTTCTTGCTGGTTTTTTAAGATTTGAACATTTTTATTTTTTGGCTCGATTTTTTCCTCTAATTCATTTTGTGATTCTGTTTTTTGTTGCTCTGTTATTTTGGCTTGATATATTCGATCTAATTTTTTCAAAATTATTTTAAATAGCTCGATTGTTTGAGATTTTTTAAAAATATCAATTTCTAAAAGCAAGCCAGTTGAGTTTGATATTTCCAGTTCTATTTCGTAAAAAATTCTTTTAAATAGCTGACAATTAAAAGCTGTTCGAGCTGTTTTATTTTCAGAAAAAATAGGAGCTAAATCTGTATTTTCTCTTCCCTCATTTTCCATACTTATTTCGCTTGCTATATTCTGGCGTTCGGTTAATTCATAACTTTCAGGATTATTATTCTTGCTTTTAGCTATTAAGTTTTTTTCAGAATCGATAATTTTATGTTGAATTGAGCCGGGGGAATCAGGTGTAAATTTTTGGACTAATGATTTAGCCAAAAGTAGTTCTCTTCGCCTACCTTGCCAAAATAATAAATCGAAAAAAACTTTTGAATTCTTTTGAAAAAACTTGTCTGTTGTTTGGGATTTTGCTTGAATTTTTGCTATTTTTTTATTAACTCGGTCTAAATTATATTTAATTTCTTGCAAACCCGATCGAGCGTTATTTGCTAAAAAATTGGGCAATTTTCTCCGCCGAGCTTTCCTCAAAACAGAACGATCGTAAGATTTAAAATTGTCATTTTTATTCTCATTTTTTAATCCTTCTAAAATATTAATGAATTGTTCGTTGCAGTTGCTGCCGCTTAAAATAAAAATAGGTAGATCGGGAACGATCTCGATTAATCTTTGATAAGATTTAAACTCAGATTTTCCGGCAATAAAAGAAGCTCGATCGCGACAAAATAAAACTATTAAATCTATAGTAATTTTTCGCTCTAATAAACTCCTTAAATCGACAAGAGCTGCTTCGATATTATCGGCAACTCCGACGATATTAATATTAGAATAGCTGGAGATAAGATCTAAAAATTTTCGCTCGAAGGAGCGATCGTTAACAATAAAAATATCGGTCGTCTCAAAGGTCATATTCCTCGGATCTTAACTTTAGGCAATAATACAATCAATTCTTTACTAAATAAACACCTATCCCTCTAAGCTCCACGCTCTAAATCAAGAGATTGGAATTAACTTATTGAAAACAGCATGATTTTATTATTGATTATCCTTAAAGAAAATAGGTAAATAGATTAAGCCTTAGTTAAGATTTTATGACAGTAGAGGCGATCGCGGATCTTTAAATTGCGATCGAGCGGCTAGAAAAAAAATACTACACTAAAGTCTCAGACTAGTCTTGCTCGTTCTAGTTATGCAGGCCTACCTGCAACTAAAATTAAGTATTATCCTCAAGAGATAAAATAATTATAATGGATAGCCTCTTCTTGGGAAAATATCCAACCAGTTAAGATTGATTCTTTATTTTTTCAGGAGGGTCGATCGTTTATCATCGACCTAGAACGGGATTTTTTAAAAAATGTCTAATAAAACCATCAATCTCGACGATCGCGTTTATAATTACCTTCAGTCGGTTTCGGTGCGAGAAACGGAAATTTTACGCTCGTTGCGAGAAGAAACTGCCACTCATCCAATGGGTAAGATGCAAATTGCTCCAGAACAAGGGCAATTTATGGCTGTGCTAGTTAAATTGATGGGGGCAAAAAAAACTATCGAAGTCGGAGTCTTTACTGGTTATAGTTCTTTAGTAGTGGCTTTGGCATTGCCAGATGATGGTAAAATTGTAGCTTGCGACGTAAACGAAGAATATACTGCGATCGCCCGTCGCTATTGGGAAAAGGCTGGAGTTGCTAATAAAATAGATTTGCATTTAGTTCCGGCAATTATCACTTTAGAAACTCTCATTGCTAAAGGAGAAACAGAATCTTTCGATTTTGCTTTTATCGATGCGAATAAAAGCGATTACGATCGTTATTACGAACTTTGCTTGCAATTAATCCGTCCTGGTGGTTTAATCGCGATCGATAACGTACTTTGGTACGGTAAAGTAGCCGATTTGGAAATACAGGATAATCGGACGAAAATAATCAGAAACTTAAATGAGAAAATTTACCTTGACGATCGCGTTGATGTCAGTTTAATACCGATCGGCGATGGTTTGACTTTAGCAATGAAAAAATAAATTTATTTTTTGTCTTTAATTTGCGATCGCTGTTGTTTTTTTTGCTGTTGACGGGCTATTTTCTCGGGAGTAAGCTTGTCAAAACAATGAGGACAAGATAAAAGTTCGGAGTATTTTGGCGATTGTTTATCTGCTTCCGATATGGGATGTCCGCAAGCATAACATAAATCGTAGTTTCCCGGTTCTAAATTTTCTTTAACGGCAACGCGATCGTCAAAAACAAAACATTCCCCTTCCCACATACTTTCTTGTGAGGGGATTTCTTCTAAATACTTAAGTATGCCCCCTTTAAGATGATAAACTTCTTTAAAACCGCGATCGAGTAGATATGATGTCGCTTTTTCGCAACGAATACCCCCAGTGCAAAACATTGCTACTTTTTTATGCTTGCTAGGATCTAAATTTTTGCGGGTATATTCGGGAAAATCTCGAAAAGATTCCGTTTTTGGGTTAATAGCTCCCTTGAAACTCCCGATCGCTACTTCATAATCGTTGCGAGTATCTATTAAAACAACTTCGGGATCGGCAATTAATTCGTTCCAATTTTCTGGCAGTACGTAAGTACCAACTTCTGCTCTCGGATCTACTTCTGGTAAGCCAATAGTAACAATTTCTTTCTTTAACTTGACTTTCATGCGATCGAACGGGTGGATTTCAGTTGCGCTTTCTTTAACTTCTAAGTCTGTTAAGTTAAAATATTCCCTTAAAAAAGCCAAGACAGCATCGATTTCTTGGCGATAACCTGCGATCGTTCCGTTTATTCCTTCCGCAGCTAACAAAATTGTGCCTTTAACCCGTTTTTCCAGGCAAAAATCCAGCAAAGACTCTCTTTTATCTCGATAATCGGGAATTTTAACGAATTTATAAAATGCTGCGACGATTAGCTTCATAAGATTGCTTCGGCAAAAATGAATTAAAAAAAAACTTTACACAAATCCATGTTTTAGTGTTATCATAGCAAAGTGTTCGACAAGGGGGTATGGCTCAGTTGGTAGAGCATCTGCTTTGCACGCAGAGGGTCAGCGGTTCGAGTCCGCTTACCTCCATAAAAAGAAAACAAAAGATAACCTCGAATTTTAATGTTCGGGGTTTTAATTTATAAATAAAGTACGATCGTAAAACTTATTACTTGTTAGAGACAGTTCGATCTAATTTTCAGATAGGATATAAAGCATATGATTCGATCGATCGAACCAGATGACAAGAACGAGCTAATCGCCTTAGCAAATAAAATCGGACTGTTCGAAGATAACGAACTCGAAGAACTTCGGAAAATCCTGGCCGATTACTTTCTTAATGACAACGATCGCGATCGCTTTTGGCTAGTTGACGAGGATCGAGGAGTTGTAGGAGTTGCCTACTGCGAACTAGAACCTATGACCGATAGCACCTGGAATTTGCGATTAATTGCTATCGATCCCGATTGTCAAGGTAAAGGAAAAGGCACTCTGTTGCTGCGTTATGTAGAACAAAAGTCGATCGAACTTGGCGGAAGGATGCTGTTAGTGGAAACTTCTAGTTTGGATAGTTTCGATCGCACCCGTGCTTTTTATCGTAAGTGCGGTTACCAAGAAGAGGCAAGGATTCGAGAATTTTACAAAGTAGGTAATGACAAAATAGTTTATCGTAAAGTGTTAATCGATCGCGATTCGATTAATGTAAACTATTTAATTTAAAATGTTTTTTCTAGCGATACTGCAAATTTTTTCGACAAAAAAATGAGATTAGCCTGAAAATTAAATGAGAAAAAGCTGAGAATAAATCTTATCTAAAAAAAGGTGAAAAATTACGCATTATTTTAGTTCGGTTATACGAATACCGAGGGTAAGATAAATTTTTTATCCTATAAATGTAATCTTTTTTCAATCGCCTTAAAAAAGAGGTTTTTTCTTTTATAAATCAGAAATGAAAAAGAATTTCATTCGCTTATTTTGGTTGCCATTATTAATTTCGATTTCTTATCAACTTGCTTCAGTAGAACCATCAAATGCTTTAAATTTAAACGCTGCAAACAATGCTAATTCTACAGAAATACAAATACCAGAAAAGTTTTACAAAGCAGAATTTGTAACTATTTTCGGCTTAACCGCACTAGCCGTAATCTTTGGAACTGGTACATCGCTCAAACACGATAAATAGAAAGAGAATTAGCAAAAAAACATTGATTAGATGGGAGTAAAAAAAGTTAAATAGAAATGGGTAAAATTTCCAAATTAAGTATTGCTGTAGCTATTATTGCCTCAATTTCAGTCTTGGCAGCGATCGGTAGGAATTTTGAAACCAGACAAAGAAATAGTAACAGCGAAACAATATTAGGAATCGCTGCATTGGGAGTCAGTGGAATTGCTTTAACTTGGTACTTAGCCAAGCAAAATCGTTTTCAACTCAATTTCAATTCTAATTTTTTGACAATCGATCGAGCCAAACCTAGATTGCAACAAAAACTACTTAGACTAATAGGCGATCGAAAAACAGCCAACCGTCTCGTCGAAGGAGCAAAAAATAGTCATCCAGATCGTTCGATCGATTGGCTAGTAGAAAAAGTGATTTATGACTTAGAGCGCGATCGAGTTTAAAATCGTTTCGTCTGGTTACTCTATTAAGCCAGTCCGACTAATTGCTCGCTAAGTTCCCACAAACGCTCAGCTTTGCGATCGTCGTTGGCTTCTGTGGATGTTTCTTGAGAGAAAGAAGCGCGGCCTTCTTTTTGTCGATTCCCCCAACTCCAATAAACACCAGATTTATCGTATTTTGGATCGCTGACGAGTGCTGCGACTCTTTCTCCGGCTAATTCTTCAGAAACGAAACCTCCTGTAATATGTTTTTGGAAAAGAGGGAAGATCTTCTGAAATAGGGGATAGTGGTTGCGGAATAAAGGAGTTGTCGCGACGCATCCCGGGTATAGAGAACTAAAAACAATTCCGGTAGAATCGTGATAGCGACGATGTAGTTCTTTCATGGTAAGAAGGTTACAGAGCTTGCTATCTTTATAAGCTTTACCGGATTTAAATTTTTTGCCGTCAATCATCGCTACAGGCTCTTTAAAGCCCGCTTCAAGCCCTTTAAGGTCTCCTAGGTCAGGAGGTGCGGGAATGGGGATTTTACCGCCTAATTCCTTCTTATTAGCCGTTACAGTGCCTAAAATTACGACTCGAGGCTCTTTGGAATTCGATTGTTTTAAATCTTCAATCAGTAAATTACAGAGCAGAAAATGACCTAAATGATTGGTAGCTACGCTCAACTCGTATCCGTCTGCACTGCGTTGAGGTTCTTTTAATAATGGTAGATATACTGCTGCGTTACATACTAAACCATCGAGAGATTTGCCAGTCGATCTAAATTCATTGACAAACTTTCTGACGCTATCTAAAGAAGCTAAATCGAGATGTATTATTGTATGGCTATCTGGGGAGATGCCTACATCTCGGGCGGCTTTTTGGGTTTTTTCTATATTCCTGCAAGCCATGATTACGTGCCATCCCTTTTGAACTAGGGCTTTGGCTGCTTGTAAACCTACTCCCGATGAAGCTCCAGTAACGATCGCTGTCGATTTGCTATCTCGTTCCATTTTTATATTGAAGTAATTAAACTCATATCTCGATCTTTATTTTTATATTTTTCATACAATTCGATCGGAGTTTTTAAAAAAGCTTAATTTAAATATATTTAATAATTTAAAGTATTAGGGCGATCGCGAGCAGGTATTTCAACAACTCAGAACTATCCACTTCAAGATTTTATCCTGGTAAACCCTCGCAATATCCTCGTATCAATAGGTTGAGGTAATTGAATTTTTTCCTTAACGAAGTTAAAATATTTTTTAGTGTTCTCCTCTCAAGGATAGGCAGGTGGGAGCGATCTGCAAAGCGGATGTGAAGTAAGAGCTTCAGCGCGCATTTTTTTTGTGCAGCTCCCCTGTTTTTTTTGGCTAAACTAGAGAATTAGAAAATTTTCTTGTTTTAACATTTTATGACTGTTCGGGCAATAGATTCTCAGCCTAGAGAGCGATTTAATAGATCGGAATATGATGTAATAGTTGTCGGTTCTGGTATTGGTGGTTTAGTAACGGCTACTCAGCTAGCAGCAAAAGGTGCTGATGTACTAGTCTTAGAGAGTTATACGATTCCCGGCGGGAGTGCGGGATATTTTGAGAGAGAGGGATATCGTTTTGACGTTGGCGCGTCGATGATCTTCGGGTTTGGTACTCAAGGAACTACCAATCTCCTTACTCGCGCTTTAGATGCTGTTAATATGAGCATCGAAACCATTCCCGATCCCGTACAGATACATTATCATCTTCCCGACAATTTAGAACTAAAAGTTCACAAAGATTATGAAAAATTCCTGGCTGAGTTGACAGCTATTTTTCCCCACGAAAAAGAAGGTATTCGCAAATTTTATGATGAATGCTGGCAAATATTCAACTGTCTCAACACGATGGAATTGCTTTCTTTAGAAGAGCCTGGCTATTTGATGCGGGTATTTTTTCAGCATCCTTTAGCTTGTTTGGGCTTAGCTAAATATTTACCACAAAATGCCGGAGATATTGCCCGTCGTTACATCAGCGATCGCAAACTTTTACAATTTATCGATATGGAATGTTATTGCTGGAGTGTCGTACCTGCTGAAAAAACTCCAGCTATTAATGCGGGTATGGTATTCAGCGATCGCCATTACGGTGGTATTAACTATCCTAAAGGTGGAGTGGGACAAATAGCGCAAAAATTAGCCGATGGGTTGTCAAAAGCGGGGGGAGAAATAAAGTATCGAGCTAGAGTAAATAAGATAATCATTGAAAATGGCAAAGCTGTCGGCGTAGAATTAGTAGACGGAACTCAATATCGCGCTAAAAGAATCGTTTCTAATGCTACTCGTTGGGATACTTTTGAGAAATTATTGCCTCAAGAAAACATTCCAGTAAAAGAGCAAAAATGGCGCGATCGCTATCAAAAATCTCCCAGTTTTTTAAGTTTACATTTGGGAGTAGAAGCAAAAGTATTGCCACCGGGTACGGAATGCCATCATATTTTATTAGAAGATTGGCAAAAAATTGAAGACGAACAAGGAACTATTTTTGTCTCAATTCCTACTTTATTAGATCCAGATTTAGCCCCCGAAGGATATCATATAGTTCATACTTTTACTCCGAGTTGGCTCGAAAATTGGCAAGGACTTTCAGCAAAAGAATACGAAGAGAAAAAAGAAAATGATGCCGGAAAATTAATCGATCGCCTTGAAAAGATTTTCCCCGGTTTAGATGCTGGTTTAGATTATATGGAAATAGGAACTCCTAAAACCCATCGACGCTATTTAAACAGACAAGATGGTACTTACGGGCCTATTCCCAGTCGCAAATTAGCAGGATTATTAGGAATGCCTTTTAATCGTACTTCCATACCTGGATTATACTGCGTTGGCGATAGCACTTTCCCCGGTCAAGGTTTGAATGCTGTTGCTTTTTCTGGTTTCAGTTGCGGCCACAGAATAGCTGTAGATTTGGGTTT
>CAYWIH010000110.1:0-16876 GCA_964458305.1 uncultured bacterium
TTCAGTTTTTATGGCTGCTAAATCTTGTAGAGCTAGTTTAGCCCATGAATTCGTTTCTGCAACAGCAGAGGTAGAAAATAGACTCGTTAGAAGCGATATAAAGATTATTTTTAAACATTTCATCTGAAAATGTCATTAATTCAGTTCAATTAGTAATTTTATCAGCCGGATTTCCTCTGAATTTGAAACATTTTGTTAACCTAATCAATACAAGTTCTACCCATCTGGTGAAAAATAACGCTATAGATATATTGAATGATTATAAGACTCGTCGGACTTATATCCTCATTTTCTTTAATTTAAACCGCGATCGGTCTATAAATAAAATGACATAAAATAATTTCCAGAGCGATCGAATACTTCCCGATCGCTCGATCTGAAAATTTTTTGAAAAAATAGTTATATGTCTCTTAGAACTAAAACAAGAAGAAAAAGATCGAGAAAAATAAATCATCAGAGCGGTGGTTTAACTCTAAGTTTGACTTTTGTTTGGCTAGGATTAGTATTTGTATCGCTTTTAATACGTTTCTTAACCGAACATTTTGAGATCGAATCATGGCGTTCAATTTTAAATTATTCATCACTAAATATACTCTTGGTTCAGACAGTTTCGATCGTTCTTGCTTTGTCTTTTACAATTTTTGGTGCTGTGCTGGCTTTCAAAAATAAAAAGTTTACAATATTTTTATGGGGGATAATAGCATCAGGCTTTGTCCTACTTCTTTTTAGTTTATTTAAGCTTTTAGTTGTGATTTATTTTTTAATATTCCTTCGCTAAGATGAAAAAGAAACTAATTTTTCAAGCAATTCAATCTAATTTAGAAAATAATTTAACAGTTTGCATTCCGCACCAGGCCGCACCCCAATCGCACCATTTCAGCATTACTCCGGGTAAATGACCGGGTTTGGCATCGCTATTAAAATTAAGTTCTGGGTATTTTTTCCAATAGTTATTTACTTCCCAACCGATTTTTTTTACCCATTTTGTGTAAATTTCGCTATCGAAATTATATAATTTTCCTCCTAATTCGAGCCAGATTTTTTGCTGAATGGAAAAGCCAAAACGTTCTTGACTGTAATGAGTCCACAATCGATCGATTTCTCTTAATTTAGCAGCAGGAAAAAGATCGATATCGATCAGCATATTGGGATCTTCTCCTTTTTCTTTGGCAACTATTTCCCTCATTTTTTTAGCAGTTTCGCGATCGGCTTCTTCCCATTTTTCTTGTTCTAGTAAGATAGATATTTTGGCAAATTCTTCGGGAATAACTAAAGAAGTATGATTATTTTCTCGATCTCGAACTTCTTTTGCTGTTATATTTAATTCTTCTCGATCGGAATTTTCTTCGAGTAGTTTGTCTTTGAGACTTTCAAAATCTAGAGATAATTGTTTTTGACTCGATCTTACTTTTTCAAGTTTAGTTTTAATGGTTTCTAAAAGAGCAATGAAATTTTGAAAATCTTCTTCGAGTTGTTTTTGACTGTCTCGAACTCGTTCTAATTCTAAAATCGGTTGTTTTTCTGCTGGAATAAAATATTTAATCTCAGTTTCAAATTTTTTTAATTTAGGTTTTAGTGCGGCGATATTTTTGGCAAGGTAAATATCTTTTTGTTTTGTTGTAATTTCTTCGATGAGAACTTGAATATTTTCAATTAATATATTATCTACTTTCATGCGATCGCAGGATTGTTTTGGTTATATTCCTTTTTTAGTTTGGCTTTTTTAAGTGGCGATCGCAACTTGATATTCGGTGTCGTCTTCCTCACTAATAAAAGTAAAATGAATCGGGGCTTTAGCATCTTTAGAAACGCAAATATCGACGTAACAAATTCCTAAAGAAGTAGAATTAGAATCAGTTTCGGTGGAATTTTGCCATTCATCCGTCGACCAACGCAAACGAAAACAACCTTTTTTTTGAATTCTTAGGGTATAATTAGGCTTGACCGTGCTAACCTGGCGGTTTGGTTTCCAAATTTCCAAAAGATCGCAACCGCTATTTTTTCCGTAGCGATCGCCCACTTCGGGGATATATTCGAAACCTTTGCCATCAAAAGCCGATCGCAATAGTTTGATATACTCCGAATGCGACCACATCAAAGGCATTGCCGAACCCGTAGCTTCTCCTAAATACATATGAGCTTCGGGAATATCTTCAGCATCCCAAACTTGTTCGGGGATTAAACCTGTAGGAGAAGCAAAACCTTCCATCGCTTTAATATAAGGCATCGGATCTCTACCTGCGGCTAGTTCGTACTGTCCTCTTTCTCCGGTTAAGAGAGTCCAAGATCTGCCAGTACCCCAACCATCCCAAGCACTACCATCTTCTCGCTGTCCGTGTCCGTCATTATTGTAGCGTCTCCAAACCGGCCCGTTGGGGGTATCGGTTTTTAAGACCGCATCGACAACTTTTAGAGAATCGACGATTATCGGATCGTTAGCATCGCGGATGCCATATTTTACCAGTTCTAAAAAACTGGGGTCAACAATTTCTTTAGCGGGAAATTTTTGTTGCGAGTCGGGATGACGGTGGGGAATATAAAGATCGCCGATGTTGGGGTTTTCGTTGGGTTGTCGATCGCCTATTTCTGCGGGGGTAATGCGGATATAATGGGTTTTAATTTCTGGATGAATAGTTCCTTGGGTGGTTACAGTCCAAGCTTCGAGATGACAGTTTAAAAAATCGGCATATTCTTCGACAAACTTAGCCGTAGCGCGATCGCCCCGATCTCTAGCCCAACTAGCAGCGCAGATTAAAGCGGCGATAGTAACTGCTAAAGTAGATGGAGAATAGCCGCTAGATTGTTCCCAACGTTCTTGGGGGGTAATCGGCCCGTTACTGACTAAATATCCAGCAGCAGAAATTACCATCGGATAGGGGTCAAAATTACGTAAAGCATCGGCTTTATACAAACGCCAAGCCAGTAAGATCGGGTAACCCACTTCATCTAATTGTACGCTATCGCGATCGGCACTACCATCGATCCAAAAATTCTGTGCGAAACCGCCATCGGCTCTTTGACAACTGGCAAGATATACTAAAGTTCTTAAAGGTGTTTCTGTATATCCTGCGGCTAACATTGCTGTAGAAGTATTATATAAATCTCTGGGCCAGACTAAATGATAGCCACCATATTTTTCGCTATCGCTTTTTTTTTGTCCCCAGGGAATGGAAAGAGAGGCGATCGTCGCACCTAAATAGGTTTTATCTTCGTGGGCCAGTAATAAACTAAAACTACTGTCATATAAATTTCCCCCGTCGGTTGCTACTTTATCGAGAGGTAAAAGTTTATCGCAAGTTCTATTCCATTGTTGGATAAATTTATCGTGGTGTTGAGAAAAAGGAATATCTAGAGATTGAAGTAATGTAGTAGTAGCTTGATGTAAAGTATTGCCGAAAGCAGTTGCTAAAGTAAATTCGTAGCCAGATGATAGATCTATTTCTCCGGTTAAAGCTATGTTACCTTTTTCGGCCCGATCGAACTCCCAATCTAAGCGATAATTTTCGGCGAGATCTTGCCAACCGTCACTTTTACCTACGTACCCCACTGAAAGCCGCTTAAATGGCATTGTAGCCGCCATTGCTAGCCAAATTCCTTTCCTTTCGGCCACCAATATTTCCCTACCTGCTAATTTTAGTACGTAACCGTTATTACACTGGCCGCTAACTTCGATATGGGGGGCGCAGAGGGCGTATAGTTGTAATTGCGAAATAAATTCTGCTGCTCCGGTTAACTTGGTATGTTGGAGAATGCAAGGCAAATGAGGATCGCTAATTATTTCTTTTTCGATCGCGTATCTTCGGTCGGGATCTTCGTTAGTAATTTTAAATCCTAAAGCGTGAGTACAAAGGCGTTTCGCGCTAGATTTTAAATCTTTTTTTTCTTCGTGGAAAAAACTTTTACCGTCGCTAACTAAATATTGTACGTCGCGAGTTTGGGGTCGATCGATGGTGGGATAATATATTTCTGTAACTACTCCATTCCAAAGAGTCAACCAGACTTTACTAGCCACCGAGTAAGCAGTACCTATTCCTTGTTTGTTACCGTGAGTCCAACGAGGATCTATTCCTGGTTTTCCGAATGCTTCTCGATCGCCGCGAAATTTCCTCACAAGTTTTTTCCTTTTTTTAGAAGAAGTATAAAAAACATCTGCTATTATTACCTCTATCTTCGAGCAGATGTTTTTTCAAACATACTATTTCTACTAACTGACGATACTGGTAGGAGTAGATTTGCTAAAGTTATCCGTATTAGCCGAGAAAAACTCTTGATAGAGATCTGCTAACTTACTCATATAAAGTTCGTCCAAACTGGCTGCTACTCCATCCCAACTAAATTCTGATTCTACTCTAGCGCGAGCTTTTTTACCTAATTCTTGTCGCCAAGTCGGGTTAGAGATAATTTTGGCGATCGCTTCGGAAAAAGCTTTTTCGTCTTTTGCTGGTGCTAAGAGTCCTGTTTCTTCGGGAACTACGGTATATTTTAAACCACCGACATTACTTGCTACTACTGGAGTACCGCTAGACATTGCTTCGATCGCGACTAAGCCAAATGGTTCGTAATGAGACGGTACGACAACAGTATCGGCAGCAGCGTAGTAAACTGATAATTGTTCGTGTTCCAAACGTCCGGTAAAGGTAGTTATATTTTCTAAATTTAATTCTTTTACTATGCCTTCGATCCGTTCTTTTTCGTCACCATCGGAACGACCGGGACGATAACCACCAGCGATAATTAATTTTAGGTTATCCTGTTGCCTTACTTCTTGTCTAGCTAAGGCTCTTACTAAAGTTTCGATTCCTTTACGGCGATCGAAGCGTCCTGCATAGAGGATAACTTTGGCTTCTTTGTCGATGCTTAATTCTTGTCTCGCGCTGTCGCGATCGATTTTACCAAATCTTTCTATATCCGTACCGCAGGGAATTATTTCGATATTTCCTTGTTTAGAAACCAGCGATCGCATATGTTCTTTTTCTTGAGGTGATGTAGCGACGATCGTATCGGCTGTTTCTAAGCAGTTTTTTTCTATTTGTAAGCGCGTATTGGCGATTAAAGGTATAGTTTTGCTTGCTTTATATTTTACCGCGCCTAGGGAGTGGTAGGTATGGATTTGTTTGATTAATTGTTTTTTGCTTATTTCCATTCCTACTTTAGCCGACAGCCAATAGTTGGTATGAACGATCGGATATTGTACTTTTGATTCTGCTTGAAATTTTAAAAATGATGCTACAAAATCCGATAAATAGGCAAAAATTCGATTTCTTTCGATAAATTCTTCGGGGCCTGCTGTGAGGCGAATCGTGCGACAATTAGGACTGTGTTCGACTATCCTTGCTTGTTCTAAAGAAGTTTTGCGAGTAAACATATCTACTTGCCAACCTATTTTAGCAAGAGCTTCTCCTACTTCTCTAACGTAAACATTTTGACCGCCTGCTTCTTCTTTTCCTATTTCTACAGCCGGATCGCCGTGTACTGAAATTAAAGCTATTTTTCCTCTTTTTTTATTAATTTTCACTATCTTTTAATCCGTAACTTAAATTATTAATTATTTTGGATTCCTCTTTAACACCAAGATAGTGACTATTTTTTTTTATTACATCATTCCTAAGAAATAAATCTTACAGCCTACTTTTTATCTGAATATACTTTTTGCTAAACTCAGGTAAAATCGAGACAAAAGCATCGGTGAATAAAATTTCTTAAAAAAACAGCCTACAGATAAAGTAAAAATAAATTATGTAAAGAGTCGTTAAATATCTTCTGACTTCTGTACGAACGTATCATGGTACGTCTCTACCCCTCGTCCCAATTTAATTTTATGCGGTTCGTAGATCTATCTAAAGAAAGATTTAAACGAAGATCTCAATCCGCTAAGCTGAGCGTATAAATTTAATTGATTTGAACCGGTCGAACCCTCTCTTTCTTTTTAATTATTACACTCATAATCTCCTAGCAATTTATCCCCCGTTTAAGGAGGATTTTTTTTGCTAAAGTAAAGAAATATTGCTATATTAATCGGGGTAAAATTAGACCTAAAGCTAGTAAAATACCGCTAATAAAATGAAAATTAACGGCGATAAACTTGCAGTTACTAACTAAAGAAGGTCGCTCGTGGTATTGACGAACGTGGGTAACTAATTGCCAGCCAAAAGGTAAGCTGAGAAAAATTAGCAAACTCCACCAAGAAAACATTTTCAAAATAACAAAAACAAAACTCAAAACAAAAACGATCGCGACAGAAAAAGTTAAAACGCTCGAACCTTTTGCAGTTCCCAAACGAACGATCGGCGATTTTTTTCCAGCGGACAAATCGTCTTCTACCTGATGAAAATGGGAACAAAATAAAATAATCGAAGTCGTCAAACCGATTAAACTCGAAACTGCCAAACTAGAAAGAGAAAAAAATTGAGTTTGAGAATAATAAGCAGCAGCGATCGCCAGAGGGCCGAAAGTAATAAAACAGATAATTTCTCCTAAGCCTTGATAGCCGAAACGAAAAGGAGGCCCCTGATAGCTGTAACCCAGAGCGCAGCACAATATTATTAAACCTAAAACAGTCAGATCTTGCTGCCACCAACTGATAGCAAAAATCCCGAAAATACCCAAAGCTAAAAACAAATTAGCCAGCCAAAAAACCAAAGCTTTATTGCCAGTTAAATTAACCACAGAATGGGCTTTATTTCGATCGATACCCGTTTCAGAATCGAAAACATCGTTACTTAAATTGAGCCAAGCAACGATTAAAATTGCCGAACCGAGAAAAGTAAAAAAGATTTCTGCTTGAAAAATACCGGTTTCGCCGAAAGCTGCTGCCGTTCCCACTGCGATCGGAATTACGGCTACAGTGTACATCGGTGGTTTAATTGCAGCCAACCACAATTGTTTGTTTCGATCGCTCAATACTTTTGTTGTCATTTGTCGATCTTTATCTTGTTATTTAGTTTAATTTTTATCATTTTACAAAAGTTTCTTGGAACTTTTGCCGTCTGTTTTGAACCTTTTCAGTAACGAGCGTTTTGCAACCACCAGAAGGAACGATCGTCACACCCCGACGGACTGGTTTAACTCGATTTGGCGAACAAAGTTGCAAATTATAACGAGATAAAACAGTTGCTAAAACTAACTTCATTTGATAGCTAGATAAACCCTTACCCACACAACTGCGATCGCCTCCACCAAAAGGTAAATATTCGTAAGGAGAAAATTTATTATCGATGAAGCGATCGGGTAAAAACTGTTTCGGATTGGGATAAGTTTGTTGACGACGATGGGCTAAATATATACAAGGGATTAAGATCGAACCCTCCCTAAAAACATTTCCCTCCAACTCGATCGCCTCTTTAACCAAACGAGGTTGAGAAATTAAAGCGATCGGATTGATGCGTAAAGTTTCTTGACAAACAGCCGTTAAATAGGGCAACTTCGCAATAGCCACCGGATCGAGATCGACAGTAGCCAACTCTTGCTTTAATTTTGTCAATACTGAGGGATCTTGGTGAATCCAATAAAAAGCCCAAGCTAAAGCAGATGCGGTAGTTTCGTGACCTAATAGTAACAAAGTCATCAATTGATCTCGCAATTGTTCGTCATCGAGATCCTTTTCTACCGACAATAATAAAGAAAGTATATCGTCCCCCAAATCTTTTTGTTGGCGGCGATCGGCAATTTCGGCATAAACTAGGCGATCGATTGCTGCGCGATCGCGGGTGAATTTACCCCAAGGACTCCATTTTCCCCAATCTCGTTGCAGAAAAGAAAAGAAAAACTGAACCGAGTTAAAAGGAGTACTCACCCCCTCTATATACGGCTTAATTAGGGCTTTAAGCTGAGAATACCGCTCACCTTCATTAATCCCGAATACCACCCTTAAAATCGTATCTAAGGAGATATCCAGCATCAGATCGCGCATGGTTACGATCTCCCCTACCTCGAGGCGATCGATTTCTGCTAAAGTCAGATCGATGATAATTTGACCGTAGTCGTGTAATTGTTTGCCGTGCAGTCGATTCATCAACAAGCGACGGATCGTTTCGTGTTTGCTTCCAGCCAAAAAAATCAGAGATTGAGATCCCGTCAGGGGGCTAAAGACATAAGTCATTTTTCCCCAGGCAAATTTTTCTGGATCTGCTGTAAAAATCTGTTGCAGCGTTTCCGGTTTGCTAAAGAATCCTACAGATCTATTATTAAAGCCGCCTAGGGGTAGAATAAAGCTATCTCCGTACTTCTCGGCGCAATTATCCAGAAATTCCAGGGGTCTGGCGACGATTCGGGGAGTTTGCACTAAAAAGGGCAGTCTGGGGCCTTTTAGATCGATCGTATATTGTTTTGTCGATGAATTATAATCAACCATGTATGACAATTAACTGCTTGGGTCGAGTTGCTTTTAGCAACTATATTTTGCAATTATCTCTTATTAGAGTAACTTGCCAGCCAAGGTTAACAAATCATTTTTTTCGATTGACAAATTTCGATGTCTGAGGGTTATCCAATGACAAAATCTAGGGTATCTTTGCCAGTTATTCCCTATTCTGTTTCTTTATTTCAAGATCTGCTCGAGTTAGATGACTTGTTGTTAAATTGCCAAAAAGAATTTACAACGGCAAAAAAATCTCAAATCGTCAGCTTTTCTTATCCCATTCCCGCGATCGATCCTTTAATTATTATTAAAACTCTAGCCAAAGCCGATCGCCTCCATTTCTTTTGGGAAAAACCCGATAATTTACTCTCGATCGCTGCAGTAGGTCATACTCGATCTATAAAATTAACCGCTGCAGATCGCTTCGTTCGCGGACAAGAATTCATTCAAAATTGTCTCGATCGCACCGTTAAGTTTGGCGATTCCGATCTCCCCATTTCCGGCCCTTTGTTCTGCTGTAATTTTACTTTTTTTTCAGATTATCACTCCGATCGTTCCTCTTTTCCTCCCGGCACAATTTTTCTACCTCGCTTGCAAGTAATTAGAAAAAATGATTTTTGTTTGTTAATTGTCAATTTACTGACTAATGAAGATCGAGAAAACTTAAAAAATCTTAATAAAAAAATCCGAGATAAAATCTACAAGATCGATTGGAAAAATTACAAAATATTAAGACAAACAACCAAAATTAAGCACAATGAAGATCGCAGCAATTTCTCGGACGAAGCGCAACAATTTAAATCGAGGGTAAGTAAAGCTTTAGAGGCGATCGAACGAGAAAAATTTACTAAAATAGTGATCGCGCGCACTCTCGATATTGTTTCGCCACAAACTTTCAATCTGGTAGGATCTTTAGATAATTTACGCTCCTATAACCCCGATTGTTACACTTTTTCCGTCAGTAACGGCAAAGGAACTAATTTTATCGGTGCTAGTCCAGAACGTTTAATTAGCATCGCCGATCGCCAACTAATAACCGATACTTTAGCAGGTAGTGCGCCGAGAGGGAAAACGATCGCAGAAGATCGCAATATTGCCGATCGACTTTTAAACAGCGAAAAAGAATTACGCGAACACGAAGCAGTTAGGGATTATATTATCCAATCTTTACTTAAATTAGGCCTCGAACCCGCCCGATCGACCCTGCAATTATTAAAATTATCCAACATTCAGCACCTCTGGACTCCCATTTCTGCCAAAATACCCACCAATATCGATCCCCTCGATATCGTCGCGCAACTCCATCCTACCCCAGCCGTGGCCGGAGTTCCCACCGCGATCGCCTTACAAGCAATTAAAAATTACGAAACTTTCGATCGTTCTCTCTATGCCGCCCCGATCGGTTGGATCGATTATTCTGGTAATAGCGAGTTTATTGTTGGTATTCGCTCGGCTTCTATCTCGGGCGATACAGCTAGACTTTACGCTGGTAACGGTATTGTAGCTGGTTCTCACCCCGACAAGGAACTGGCTGAAGTTCAGCTTAAATTACAATCTCTTCTCAAAGCTTTAGTTAGTTAATTAAAAACCAGTACCTAATTTCTGAGTTCTGAGTTCTGAGTCCTGAGTCCTGACTGTCTTGGCAGACGTTCCCTTGCGTCTTGCGCCGACGCGGGCTTCTGCCGCTTCTGAGTTCTGAGTTCTGAGTTCTGAGTTCTGAGTTCACTTGTCAGTTTAATACTTTAATTGCTACCTTATACGTAGTAGTTATGAGTTTACTTTAGACAAAAAATTAAGAATATGGTGAAAATAGTCGGACTTGGTGGCAGTTTGCGAGATAGTTCCTATAGTGCTTTAGCATTAAAATTAGCAGCAATGCGAGTCGAAGCATTAGGTGCAGAAGTAGAGGTATTGGAATTAAGAAAATTAAAACTACCGTTTTGCGACAGTAGTAAAGAATATCCCGAGTATCCCGATGTCGCGAAAATGCAGCAAAAGGTTAAAGAAGCAGACGGACTAATTTTAGCCAGTCCAGAATATCACGGTGGAATTAGCGGAAGTCTTAAGAATGCCTTAGATTTAATGAGTTTCGAGCATTTATCTGGTAAAGTTTGCGGAGCGATTACCGTACTGGGCGGACAATCTAACAGCAATACTTTAAACGATCTGAGAATAGTGACTAGGTGGGTTCATGCTTGGATGATACCAGAACAAATTGCGATCGCCCAAGCGTGGCAAGCATTCGATGAAAACGGGAAAATATTGGATGAAAAACTAGCCGATCGCTTCGATAAATTTGCCCAAAGTTTAGTCGATAATACTCGAAAATTGAGGTAAGTTTAGTAATTTTTTGAGCCAAAAATGCTTTAATTATTTGCTTTAATTAGCGATCGAAATATTGAGAAAATTAGGCAGAGATCGAGATTTAACATTGCTCGGGTAGTCGGATATTATAAAAAATGAAAAAGAAAATAAATAGAAAAGAGACGATCGCGCCGACAGCTTGAAAGTAAGGTTTATCTCCTCTGCCTATATATATAGTACCGATCGCATCGAAATAACTAATAAAAAAGTAAGTAGATAAACTAGCGGCCATAGCTGCTATGATTCTAGCTATAGATAAAAGAATAAAAGTAAAAGTACATAAAGCTGGAGTTGGATTGTTGCCCAGTATATAAGTTAAATATATTAAGGTCGATAAAAAAATAATAATAACTAAACCAGCGGAGCAAAGTCCAAAAAATTTTTCTTTTTGATAATGATTATGTTTTCTCATATTTATTTCCTATTTTTTAGACTTTAATTTTAAAATTCGATCGATATCTATTCTTCTATAACTTCAATAACAAGGTTATGTCAAGAGCAAAACCATCCTAGTTATTAGTTTAGAGCATTTTTGAAAATAATTGCTGCAAATATTTGCTAGAACAAAATTAATTGAATGCTATTCAAACTGATTTGTAATTAACGATAAATAGCTTAAGATTAATGACAGCTTTACTTTTATCTAGAAATACATCCTACCTCCTCCCTAGATCTACGGACTGATAACGTCACCAAGTTTAGAATAATAGTTAAAGACTCTTTGCCTCATTGATTTTTACTTTATATCTAGCTTTTTTTTCAGAAATGGTATTACATCGTGCCAATAAAAAGTAAATTTGTATTAATTGCGGCCGTAAACTTGTTGGGAATATTGTTGTAATTCTTGTTTTGATAGAGAAATATACTGTTTTATTGTTGTTTCTTGAACTAAATTTATTAAAGGACGGCGCAGTTTTTCGTAACTTAAAAAAGCTCTTTCGATCGCTTCAGTATTTTCCCAATTATTAAAATTACTAATTAAATCCGTTATTACAGCAGCATCTTCCAATCCTTGATTAGCACCTTGAGCCATAAAAGGAGGCATACCATGAGCGGCATCGCCTACTAATACTACTCTACCTCGATTCCAGGTTGGTTCGATCGCTCGATCGGTATTTTTAGTAACAAGTTTTGCAGTATTGGGAAAAGTCATAGAATCGGAAATAGTAGCGCGGTGAATGTAATAGAGTCGTTTGACTATGGCTTCGGGATCGGATTTGCTGACTAATTCTCTGATACTGGTGGGAAGGTCGCTATTTTCTAGTTGTTTTAAGATTAAATCGATTAGATCTCGTCCCGATCGATCTTTGGTTGCTTCTAGAGGTAAAGCAATGTGAATTAAGTAACCATATTTTGATTCGCGACAAAATAAGACAACCCCAGAAAGATTATTCTTTTGAGAGGAATTATTTTCGATCGAGATACTGACAACTGGATTGTTTTGTAAAAATTTTGTTTGTATTTCGGTGGCGATCGTCTCAGGTAATTCTATGCCCCGACAGGATATTGCTGCAAATCCTACATATTCGGGTTTAGCAAAATCTGAATGAGGAGTATTTTTGTAAAGAATTTGCCTTATTCTCGAATTTATGCCATCAGCAGCGACAACAATTTTAGCTTGAAAGGATTTTAAGATCGACTCGGGATCTTTTTCTTTTGCTGTTTTATTTTCATCCCAATAAGCGTAAGGATTGGCTTCTATTTTTGCATTACAAAGACAATCAATTTTAACAAAATCAGCCTCTTGAACGATGTTAGTACAACGATGATTAGCCACTACCAGATCGGCCGGTAATTGATTTCTCAGGATAGTTTGCAGATCGTACCAATTAATCGGCGTGCGACCTTCACCATAGAGTTTAAACCAATCCTCGTAATTTAAAGAAATCGAAGATTTAGATCTATCTTCTCCTTTTGCATTTCTTGTCTTCCATTGTGGTTTTTTGGAATTATCAACTGAGGTTGGTATTTTAATTCCTGCTGCTTTTACTGCTTCGTAAGCATTGAGATCGATTTTTTTAAGTGCTTTCAAACCATTAGGTAAAAGATCTATCCTTTGGCCGACTCTTTGAAAAGCTCGAGTTTTATCGATAACTAAAATATTGGTAATACCGCGATTGTAGAGTCCGATCGCAGTTGCTAAACCTACAGGCCCCGCTCCGACTATCACAACATCGTACATCTTCATCAAAAAAGTCGCTAAATTTACTTAATTATCTTGAAAAATAATACTACAGTTTTTAACTATCCGAGCAAAGATTAATATACTACTGGATAAAAGAGAATCAGTATAAAAAAAATGGCGATCGAACGAATTGGTGTCATAGGTGGAGGACAATTAGCATGGATGATGGCAGCAGAAGCCAAAAAATTGGGCTTAAAATTAATCGTACAAACACCAAATTCTCAAGATCCTGCCGTTAGCGTAGCAGACGATCTCGTTTTCGGGGCGATCGACGATGGCGAAGCAAATTCTCAACTTGCCGATCTTTGCGATGTAATTACTTTTGAAAATGAATTTATCGATCTCGAAGCCTTAAAATTATTAGCGGCTAAAGGGGTTTGTTTTCGTCCTAGTCTGGATGCTTTAAATCCTTTATTAGATAAATACCATCAAAATTGCTACTTACAAAAGATCGGTTTACCCTTACCAAAATTTATCTCCGTATCGTCTTCGCAAAAGATTGCATCTCCTTTCGGTTTTCCTGTAGTTCTCAAAGCACGACGACACGGTTACGACGGACGCGGAACTTTTATAATTAAAAACCAACAAGAACTAGAAGCAACTTGGGAGCGTTTTAAACGCCCTGAAATGATTTTAGAAGAATTTATCCCTTTTACCAAAGAATTAGCCGTTATCGCCGCCAGAAACAGCCAAGGTGAGATAGTTGTTTATCCGGTGGTAGAAACTTATCAAAAAGAACAAGTCTGTCGTTGGGTAATTGCACCGGCCGAAGTTTCTGCTCAACTCAGCGAACAAATCGACGCGATCGCCAGAACAATTTTAGAAAAATTAGCAGTAGTCGGCGTATTCGGGATCGAATTATTTCTAACCAAAGATAATAAAGTCTTAATTAACGAACTCGCACCCCGCACCCATAACTCCGGTCATTATAGCCTCGATGCTTGTAATACTTCTCAGTTTGCCATGCAATTGCGAGCGGTGGCAGATTTACCCCTAACTTCCCCTCAATTAAAATGCCACGGGGCAATTACGATCAATTTATTGGGCATCAAAGGCGATTACACCGAAAAACTGCGATCGATCTCCCAAATTCCTAATTCTTATCTTCACTGGTACGGTAAAACAGAATCTCGTCCCGGCAGAAAAATGGGCCACTTAACTATTTTATGCCCCGAAACCCCCTCTGTATCCCCCGAAACCATAGCTCGAGAAATCGAATCGATTTGGTACGGATAAACCGACCCTTGCAAATTTAATAAAAAACATTAGTATAGGTATATAGATTCACTGCGACGTTGGTGACTGCCAATAATGTTTATCGATCTATGCTTTTATTTATTGGGAATCAGCAGCTATCGCGGCCGTAGACTGGTCGAAGTAACCAGAAACGATAAGCGAACAGAGCGCAGATACCCCCCTGGTTTATCCAGGTCGCAAACTGAGGTAAAACGGCGTTGCGGTGACAAAATAATATAGCTTGAAAAGCCCTAATTCAACTTCGAAACTAGGGTTTTTTGATGTTAAAATATTTACATACCACAATTTAGCATTTTTGTCAAAACAAAGTAGCAATGTCAGGAATTGCCAACAAAAGCGCGATCGGTCTGAGGAGATAGAAAGTTAAGATAAATGCAAGTAAAATCTATCTAGTAAGCATTAACACCGATCGGAATATTGCAACAAGAAACTTTAAATAGCTATAAAATAATAGATTTTCCAGCTAAGATAATCGAACTAGATCGCGGTTTAACCTTAATTTACCAACATATGCCAGCCACACCGGTAGTAGTAGCAGATGTTTGGGTAAAAGCAGGAGTAAGAGCAGAACCAAAAGAATGGATCGGAATGGCTCATTTTCTAGAACACGCGATTTTTAAAGGATCTCACCGAGTTGGTGTGGGAGAATTCGATCGCGCGATCGAATATAATGGCGGCACTAGCAATGCAGCAACGAGTTACGATTACGCCCATTTTTACCTAACTACCGCAGCACCTTACTTAAAAGATACTTTACCATTACTGGCCGATATTTTATTACAACCGAGCATTCTCCCCGAAGAATTCGAGCGAGAAAAAGATGTCATAATCGAAGAAATTCGCTCGAGTCTCGACGATCCTGACGGGATCGGATACGAAAGCTTATGTAAAATAATGTATCAAAAACATCCCTACGGGCGATCGATTTTGGGAGAAGAACGAAAAATTAGGGAATATTCCCCAGAAATGATGCGATCGTTTCATGGAAGTCACTACCAACCAGAAAACATGACAGTGGCGATCGTCGGGGGAATAGAAGCAGAAACAGCAATAGATTTAGTTAAAGATGCTTTTAGTCAGTTTAGCTCTCCTGCAGTTAAATGTCCTCAACCCGATCGCGAAGCACAACAGCCAATAAATGAAATTCGTCGTCAAAAAATATATTTACCGAGAATAGAAGAAGCTCGTTTGTTTTTAGGTTGGATCGGCCCGGGTATAAACAATTTAAAAGACGCAATAGGTTTAGATATACTTTCTGTAATTTTAACCGGAGGGATGGGTTCTCGATTGGTACGAGAATTAAGAGAAGAAGAAAATTTAGTTTTCGATATCGATAGTGACTTTTCCCTGCAAAAAGATTTAAGCTTATTTACAATAACCGCTTGGCTAGAAGCAAATAAATTAGAAATAGTCGAGAAAAAAATCTGCGATCGCATTTTCCAATTGCAAAACGATCCGATCTCGGAGGTAGAATTATCTCGAACTCGGCGATTGTTACGTAACGATTTTTTCTTTTCTACCGAAACACCCTCTCAATTAGCCAGCCTCTACGGTTACTATCATACGATCGCTCAAGCAGAATTATCCCTAATTTATCCCGATGCGATCGAAAAATTTAGCGCGATCGAACTGCAAAAAATAGCGAAGACTTATCTTTCTACTTCTAATTATGGAATAGTAACGATCGAACCTGTTTAAGAAGTAACTATTAACTAATAACGAGTAATAATTAATGGAAACGGTAACATCAACCCAAAAAGTAAATCGCTCTATTTTAAATAACGGTATCGCTTTAATTACGATCGAAAATCCTACCGCAGATATTATTGCTGGGAGAATTTTTCTCAAAGAAGCAGGCAGCAGATCTAATTTACCAGAAAAAGCCGGACTTTCCCATCTAGTCGCAGCAACCATTACTAAAGGCTGTAAAGAACTCTCTTCACAAGAAATCGCCGAACGGGTAGAATCGATCGGGGCTAGTTTGGGTGCTAGCGCGACGACGGATTATTTTTTGGTAAATATTAAAACAGTTACTAGGGATTTTCCGCAAATGCTAGAATTAGCCGCAGATATCTTGCGATCGCCGACTTTCCCCGAAAAAGAAGTCAAACTAGAAAAATATTTAACCAAACAAAATATCAAATCCCAACTCGAACAACCTTTTAATGTCGCTTTCGATCGCCTAACTCAGATTTTATATCCCAATCACCCCTACGGCATATCGGTTTTAGGCAGCCAAGAAACTGTAGATAATTTAACTCGAGCCGACTTAGAAGCATATCATAGATCGTATTTTCGTCCCGATCGCCTGGTAATTAGCATCTCAGGACGGATAACTAATGCCGAAGCGATCGATTTAGTCGAAAAAATATTCGGCGATTGGCAAGCCCCAGACGATCCTACACCAATTCGCGACTTGCCTCAATTAAATCCCTCGAGCGATCGCATTGTCGTCCCTCAAGATAGCCAACAATCGATTATAATGTTGGGTTATCTCGGTGTATCGGTCAAAGATCCAGATTATGCCGTATTAAAATTATTAAGTACTTATTTAGGTAACGGTCTTTCTAGTCGTTTGTTCGTCGAATTGCGGGAAAAATTGGGTTTAGCTTACGATGTTTCCGCTTTTTTCCCGACTAGGCTCGATCGCTCTGCTTTGATAGCTTATATCGGAACTGCTCCTAAAAATACCCAGATCGCCCTCGATAAATTAC
>CAYWIH010000111.1:0-16677 GCA_964458305.1 uncultured bacterium
AAGCAACCTGAAGCGACCGTAAGGGAAGCGAAAGGTTGCACCGGGGGAGTTTGAGGGGGAAGCCCCCTCAGAGTACTAATCTTATTTGTTGAAACAACTAAATTGCTGTAAATAGATGTTGTTTACCAGGTAATAATTCAATTCAAAAATAAGTTTGTAATTAATAACTTTTAATTAATTGAGCTTCGCCATTTGCGTCCAAGCTATAAATACCTTCAGGAGCAACAACAAAAATTATCCCAGAAGAAAAAATATTTATTCCTAATTCCTTTAAGGCTAAAATCTCTTCGAGAGGATAGTAAATTTCATCATGACCGCTTCCTGCCAAATGAGATTCTTTTAAAGCGGTTTCTAATTGTTTTAATCCCCCCATTTTTCGAGCTAAATTTTGATATTTTTTGACAGCCAAAGCAAGAACAATATCTTGTTCGATATTATATTTTAACAAAGAATCAATATCGGTAACAGATTTTAAAGGAGTAAGTGCAAGGCAAGAATTATTGCTATGTTGAAAAATAACATGAACTGATTTACCTTCTTCAAAAACAGAAATCAAATAATATTGTCGCTGCCCCACTCTCATTGCCGACCAAATTTGTCCGTAACTGCCACTTTGAGGCCAACAAAATTGAAATGATTCTGGTAATCTGTTTAATAGCTTAATTTTTGGTAATTTAGGACTAGATAAAAAATCTGTATTACTTGAAACTGCTTTATGATTGAAAGTAATCAAAAAAAATCCACTTAAAACTAAGCTTAAAAATTTACTATAATTCTTAGACATTGTAACTCCTAATTTCTTTTTTTCCTATTCGCTTTTACGCGCTCACTGAACACTGTTTTAATTAACTTTGAAATTGATTAATAGGATTAACTCGCGAACCATTTATAAGAATTTCAAAATGGAGGTGAGGGCCTGTAGAACTACCAGAATTACCACTTTTACCAAGTAATTGACCTCGACAAACCCGATCGCCCGTTTTAACTTTTAAAGTTCCTAGTTGCAAATGTAAATATCGAGTTTGATAGCCATTTTCATGGTTGATAAAAACCCAATTGCCACCTTTACCACCACAAGTGAGTTTACTTTGAGATTTACCCCAGTCAGGACAGCGATTGTTAATCTGTGCGACTAGACCACTATCTGATGCCAATACACTAGATCCAAAGTTAGTACCAAAGTCAGTACCACCATGAAATTGGGATCTACCGTTAACCGGATTAGTTCGATAACCAAAATGGCTAGTAATTTTAACTCCAGTCGATACTGGATATTGAAAAATCCCTTCTTGAGGACAAACATCTTTTGTAGCCGATCTTCGATCTCGATCTGGAGTAGTTTTAATTGGTGTAATAATCGTGGGTATTTGAGCTACTGCTTGTCCGCCCATCGGGAATAACATACCTTCAGAATAAGTAATCCAAGGCATCCAGAAACGGTAAGGGGTACACCCATAATCTTTGAGTAGAGTTCTGTAGCAAAAATTTAAGCCGATCGCAGTTTTGATTTGGCCTGTCGATTCGTTAATATTGGTTGCTTGAACTTTTAAATTGGGATAAACTAACCTTCCGGTAGGTTCGACTCCACCGCCGACAGCTTTTAAGATTCCTTTGCCACCATCAACTTTTTGATCTGAACCTGAAATGAATCTTTTACCTTTAAATAAAGGTGTGGGTAACGAGGGTAAATCGCTTAGTTCGAGATAAGCAGCCCGCTTCCCTTGCTCGCACTTTTTTATAATAGTTTGACCGTCTGCGGCACTGCCAGTAACAAACCAATTTTTATCCAAGCTCTCTTGGCAGTATTCCGACGACCCCCAAGCTAGATCGATAACCGCGAACTGATTTACTCCACCCAAAGAAAAAGGGAAAAAGCTAAAAGGTAGTAAATTTAATCCTGGTACTTTAGATATTACAGTTTTGCCCCACTTAGAAAATTCGACGATTGGATTATTTATTAAGCCTGGTATTGAAGATCTCAGATCGTAATTACCTAAATTGAGAACGTCTCCCAACTGAATGTTAGCCCAATCGGCATTAAAATTTAGAATTGAGCCAACAGTTAAATTAGAGGCGATTTCTACTCCCTGCTGTTTGTCTACTATTGTTTCAAACAAGTCGTAGAGTGGTTTAACTCGATCGAGGGGTAAATCTTCTAAACCTGGAATTGCTTTTAGGAGATCCGGTACTGTTTGCCAAGTTAGAGCATCAAAATCGGCTAATGTTAAATCAGTAACATCTAGACCAGTTAATTGATTAAACTTTGAGACACCATACTTAGAAACCGTTATCTCTAAGATGCGATCGAGACTTAATTGTTCTAGTCCAAAAGCCGCACTTAGATCTCCCAACATGAGAATATCTGATGGTCGATCGCCAGCTTTCCAACTTCGAGATGGATCGTAACCTAAAGTTTCAATAACTTCGGCCGGAAATTGAATAGTTCCATTATCTTCTAAACTTGGCATCGAATGCCAGTTTAAATTATCCGTATCCGGGAGTAAAACAGGATAACCATTTACTTGGGAAACTACCGTAGGAATATTTTGTTTTATTGGATTAGCAATTGCTATTAAAGGAGGATATATCCAGTTAAATATTATTAACAAGACTAGCAAGATAGCTCTCATATTTAAGCTCTATTCTTTTTTTTCAACAATTGTTGGAATAACATCTTTTTCGCCGCCTCTGAGTTGATAACACCAGCTATCGTAGCTATCGCAAAAAACGTAAAGGGGCAAATTAAGCCCCCGCCAAACTCCTAAATTCCAAGCTACAGTAATGACGATCGAGAAAAAGAAAAAATTACAAGATATTTCTTTAATAGCGATAGATAAACGCTCTAATAACTTAACTTTTTCAGTACGGAGACGGATTAGTTTTTCGTCTTCTGAGATCGCTATTGTAGTTAAAAGCTTGATTCTTTCGTTCAGAAAAGTATCAATTTGTTTGAGAATTAATCCTCGCTGCCCGGAGTAATTTTCGGATAATTTTGAGGTGGTAATTGTTTCTGCTGTCCTTGTGCCAAATAGTTTGGCAAATATGCCACCCTGTTTTTTTTTCCTTTTTTTAGTTTTTCCAGATAAGCCAATTTTGCTTCATGGCTACTAAAAATTTCTCCCAACTTGATATTAGTGCGGCGGGCAATTAATTGGCTAATTTGGTTGATAGCAACTTCTTGCATTTGCTGAGTATTTTCGTAAACAGAATAGGCAATTTCTTCTGCTGTTTCATCAGCTAAATTTTCCGAACCAACAACTACTGATTCTGGACTGATAATTTCGGTTTGAAAATATTCTTTAATAAGTTCTTCATCTTCTTTACTAAAGTTAGATTCTTCTGTCGTAAAACCTAAAGAATTAATTCCTGCTTCTATCTCTTCAATTGTCAAATTATAATTAGCCTGTAAATCTTCTTTTATTCCCATGAAATCACCTCTAACTTTCCATTTAGAATTTTTAAAGATAAAGATTGTTTTGAAACTTATTCCAAATCTGCTACGAGCAGATTTGATTTTTTATCAGTGATGGGAGGAACTCGATCGAGCATCTGTGAAAGTATTTACCAGCTCGCTGCTCACTGTTAAATAATTGACCAGTTTACCTTTTTTTTTCAAGTATTTATTACAATAATCGAGATAAACTTTAAACTTCTTAAATCTCAAGTTAATTAATATTTTTATTGTAAAGAAAGGTTAAAAGCTTAAAAAAATCTAATTTTCAGGGCAATAATTACACTGACTAGATTTATCGATAATTATAAAGAAAATCTTGAGAAAAATAATGTAAATTTTGCTTAACACAGCTCTAAAAAAAAATGCCTATACTGCCATTAGAGCAAGTCCCGTGGTGTTACGAATGAACGAATTATTTCAAGTTTTATTCCCATCAAAAATAAGTTCTTTCTTGAAAACTAAAACAGCTAAATATCTTAGCTTGAGCATATTGGGATTAGCATTAGTTTTACTAGTTCAAGAATCAAGTTTCGCTAAATCTGCCCTCGAGCCGCTTGAAGATACATTCGAAACTTTAGGGGAGACTCTCGGCTACGGCATGGGAGGAGCAGATGCAGTTAATTTAGTTAATATCTTGGAAATAGGTTATGGAATTATACTTTTCGTTGCTTGGTTTAAGATGGCGATTACACCTCTTTTACAAGGAGATATTACTGCACCTTTTGTCGCTTTAGTTATGATTATTTTTGTCTTCATGTGCGGAAGTTGGTTAATTGGCAGTTTTCTTCCCAAAGAAACACAAAATATTTCTTTATTTTGCAAAATGCCAGTATTTAAAGATACCCCAGCTTGCAAAAATGTCAACAAAAATCCTAATAGTTTTCAAGTAGATTTCGACGAACAATTAGCGGAGTCGATCGAAACACTGCGTCTAGGGGCAAGCTAATCTCAACACTTTTGTTAAAACACCTCACACGCTAATTAAGTAAAATAGACCGAAAGTCTTAAGATGCGAAATAATCATCGGGTTGAATGGCTATCAATATTAAACGATACTCCTAAGATTATCTTTTTTACACAGCGAACTTTTTATTGCATCTTTCTTTCGGCAATCATTAGTTTAGTTTGCTTAAAAATTTTAGATAGCCTTTCACAGCGTAATTTTCTCAGTCTTTGGTTTTTAATGTCAATCTTTAGTTTAACCTTAACTCATTCAGGGATAGACGATTTTTTTCTTCGTCTTTTACCCTCCTCTGCAAAATGGATTGATATTAACAGTACTTGGAAGCCGCTACACCCCAATAATAACAATAAAATCTATCAAGGAATTGACGGCTTTAAAGGAATTGCTTTTCAGAATTTCTCAGATCTTGATACGATTGTCTCAATTCGTAAAGGTAAACAACAATTTGCCGTACTGCTTTGTCGCGATCGCAAAGGTAAGTTTTATGCCAAAATTCCTTTTACCCTAACGGGACTGCATCCCGATCGCCCCGATGAGGTAACTATGGCGAACCTCGATATCATTTCAAGAGCTTTCAATAACTATCCAAAAGATGAAAATCTAGAGCTAGTAATGGGGGCGAGATCCCGCTATTGTGGGGCAAAACTCGAAAATTTAGCAGCAAATGCCCAACCGCCTTTAATTAAAGCGATCGACCTCAATCAACTCAATCGGAATTTTACTTTAACCCGCTTACGCTCTCGACAAACTTGGCATCATCTAGCTTGGAGTACTTGGCAGGAGACTTCTCCTGGGCAATATTTAGCTAACTCAGATTTTTGGGGTTGGGCTGCAATGAAAGTCGAAATCGCGATCGATTCTGTTCGCAATCTTCTCACACCCAAAAAGTTAACTAATAAAGCCAAGTATCTCGAGCTAGCATTTTTTATTTATCGCGACGGTTATCTTAAATGGCAATCCTTTTTTAAATCGGCTAATCTTCAAGTTCAAGCCGCAGATAAAGAACTTGTTTGGGAGAACTTATGCTCTCAATTTGGTTGGAATAGTGTTGTATCCTTACCCCATTGGGTTGATGTCGATCTCGATGCGGGATCTGTAAATATCAATGTTCGCGAAAAATGCGATCTCATTAGCAAACTTTTAAGCGGAATTGGCCCATCGAGTAATTTGCCATCATCCGATCGAGATTTCCTTAAAATTGGCGGACAATATTGTGCGATCGTTTATTTGAAAAAGCCCAAGGATAGTTGGTCTGCACCTTCTCAATTAAAGTGGTATTGGAATTTAATCTCTAAATTTGGCGATATTGAAGTTAAAGTTGCTCTTAAGAGAGTCGATAAATCGGAGAAATTAAGCGATTTAGTCGATCTCTCTCGCCAAGCTACAAGTTTTGAGAAAATCTCCGAACGATTTGGTGACGATTATAATACCTTTGACTGTCTCGGATTGCAATCTCAAATTGCTCGCGAGCGTCTTTTAGGTGATAATCAAATCTTTGAAGTTAAAGTCGGCTTTTTTATTTATCGACGTAGCTTGAGTGAATTAAATGAAGTTGTTATAGAACTTTGTAAATCTACTTTTGGAGTCACCCTCAAACGCGAAGAAATTTTAACAGCTCAAAGATGGGTTGAATCTTTACCCATTAACAATCGAGAATTTCTGAGCAAAGTGAGCGAAAAATATGCTTATCCCCTTTTTGATAGTCAATCGCTGCCTGGTTATTTACCCATCGGGAACGTCCCTGAAATCGACTCTACTGGCATTGAATTTTTAGTAGATTCAAAACCAATACATCTTAACCCACTTTCATCGGGTATCGCCGGGGAAGGATCGAGAATTGTGATCGCCGGAACGAGTGGTAGTGGTAAAACTACTTTAGCGACCAGAATTGTTACTTTTGCTCTATCTCAAAATCCGATCGTTCTCACAGTAATTTTAGAGCTTTCCGAGCTTGGGGTCGGTAGTTACCCTTTATACGTCAAGCTTTTAGGCTGTCATGGTGCTTTTATCAATTTAATTGATACTCATTTCAATCCTCTCGAACCTCCCTATTGGCAAGATCCTACTCTGGCAAAATCTCGTCTAGCAGTTTGGCAAAATGACCTGAAGAAATTTTTACTCTCAATTTTTACCCGTAAACTGAGCGACGATCTTTTAATAACTAGAATTGACGACCTTACTAGTCTAATTCTGCGGGCCTTTCTAGAGGATTACAAACCTCTTTTCGAACAATTCTGGCAGCATGGTGCAAAAGTTAGAACCAATTTGCCAACTATTGTCGCCTTAAAAAAATATTTATCTCCTAGTGCCTTAAAGATCGATCGCCCCACGGATTTAGATTGGACTGCATTATCCCAAATTGAAAGATCGATAGTAGCGGTACTTAGCGATCCTTTTTTAGGCCGGCTTTTATCTCGCCCTAGCAATATTCCTTTGACTGCTTCCCTGTATGTTGTTGCTTTTAATAGTGCCGCACTTGGATCTCAAGTTGCATCTATTATGAACGCTTTAGCTCAAATGTTGGTTAATAAAATTACCTTGGCCGCACCTCAATCTTTATTAATTATTGAGGAATTTTCCCGACTTTTAAAAAGCGACGGTTTTGACGATTTAGCTGGAGAAAATTTTAATATTTCTCGTAAAGAAGGTCGCACTATTGCCATTATCGTTCACGATCTTGAAGACCTCCAAAATTGTCGTAGCAGCACCAACATTCTTAGTAATTTCACTCACTGTTTTCTCGGTAAAAATAATGCTTATACTTTAGCTAAATACGAGCAATCTTGGCGCATTCCTCCTGAGATTATCAACCAACTATCTAGCGATGCCGCCAACTTCGATCGCCACAAACTTACCAGTAAATTCCTTTTGCTCACACAACAAAATTATCAATACTTAGAAGTACCTTCTCCTCCTTTAGAATTAGGGGTTATCGCCACTAATACTGGTGAGAAAAAACGTCGCACTGCTGTCCTTTCTTTGCCTGAATATCAAGGTAATTTGAAAAACATTCTTTCTGGAATTAAAAAATTTAGTTATGAAGAATATTGTCGATAAAACAAACAAACTCTTTTTTGGGATTCTTTTGGTTTTAATACTGTCTTGGGTTTTTGCTAATAATTTAAGTTTCTACAACCACTTCGTCAAATCTTTTTGGAGATTGATACATTATTATTCTTATCCTTCTAGTTTGCCAGACTCTCCACCAGGAGATAGACAATTTCCTTTTCTATTTTAAAAATAATGAAACATTCTGTTAAACTATGTGCGCCCAAACCCTTGACTATACTTCTAATATTAATTACTCTTAGTTTAAGCTTTGAAAAAAAAGTATTTTCCAATGAAACTTGGACTCCCCAAAAGCTTGAATGTCCTCTAGATCTAGAGGTGGCAGAGCGAGTACAATGTTTGAGAACTCTTGAAGAACGCCAAAAAGCGATCGAAGCAATACAAAAAAGAGAGAAAATACTTCAACAGCAAAGAAAAAGACAAGAAGAGCGCAGAAAAGCGATAGAAGAATATCTCGAAAGACAACAAGATAATCCAACTCCTTCAGATAATCCTATTCCTTCAGATAATCCTATTCCTTCAGATAATCCTATTCCTTCAGATAATCCAACTCCTTCAGATAATCCTGCTCCTCCAAGCCAATCTGATAATCAACAGCCTGTTAAGATAAATAAGCTACTTTTTCCTTTTTTACCAGAATTTGGTCGCATTTTCAAAGAAATTTTTATTCCCGAAATAGCTTCTCAATTTGGTATTTTTGACGAAGTTGCCAATGTTTTTCTTCAAAAACTTTTTGATTTCGGCTACGATAAAATATCCTCAGAAATTAATCAGGCACTTGGCAAAGCTGGTTTACCCGATTTGAATGAAATAGAACAATTATGGGAATACATTCCTACTCGAGAACTTGCACCTTTATCCGCGACTATTTATGATAGTTCAATCCCCGTTAATTCTCAAGTAATTAATACCGTTGCCAATAATAACTTTGTTACTAACTTAAGTCGCGCGATCGCCGATGGAACTACTCTTAGTAAATCCGCGCAACAAAATAATTCTCAAGTTATCGAAATGGCTGCAAAAACTGCTGAAAATGCCTTAAAAGTAGCTAGCGAATCTCAACAAAAAAATATCTCTCAAGCAATTTTAAAAGATGTTTCACTCCTCTTGGCACAACAACAAACTCTTGAAGCTATTCAAATCAAACAAAATTTAGAATTACAGTACAACCAAGCCATTACCTCAAGATCGATCGCTAGTTTACTCGAAGAAATACAAAGCTCTCGGCTCAAAGATATCAAAGATAAAAATGCTACACAACAATTACTCAAAAAACAATCTCAAATCACTTTACCTTTACTCTTACCCCCATCCCCTTCAGCCGAAGGGAATAATCCACATTTGTCAGAATTATTAAACGATAACAATTAATCATTTAGGAGCAAGATTATGACTCTCGAACAGCTTAAAGAAATTGGCAATCAATTCGAAGGCGATATTACTTTAGTTCCCTTTGCTCAGATTATTAACCCTAATAAAGACCCCAAGATTTTTGGGATTGGAATCCAGGATAGCGAAGCAAATTCGGCACACTTTAAACCCGATGAAGATTGGCTTGAAATTAAGGATTATTATCGAGTCGGTTCGACAATTTTTGTCACCTCAACTCCACGCATATTATTCTTGAATAGTAGTGACTTGCTCCTCGAAAAGGAAGGTGTAATCAAGCTTTTTAAGAAAAGTACTTGGGCTAAGGATAAAAAAGATGCTTGGAAAATTTTCCGCTATGCTGTAGTTTATTTTCTCGATCGCAATCAAAATCTTTTAAGTAAAGAACCTTTTAGAATCAAGTTAGCAGGTTCTTCTGGGTATGCACTGTTTCAATCTTATTACTCTAGCAAAGATCGTCAATGTTTTTGCAAACAATTATTGTCCGCTTTTAAATTACTGTCTCCTGGTAATAAAGGGGTTAACGAATATTTCTTTACTCACGGTATTTTTGCTCCCACTTTAGTATCTAAAACTGTAGAATTAGATAATGGAGACACTGTGGGTTTAATTGCTGTTAAAAGCTTTGAAATCCCTGACGGGAGCAGTCGAGATAGTTTCCTTAAAACTTTCATCAACGGTAAAAGTGAAACTTCAAATCTAATTAAATCAGCTACCGAAGTGACTCAAAGCTGGGTTGATTCTAAACGTTTCTGTACCGATCTCACTTAAGTCACGAACCCGCCGTTAAAACGCTCTGCGTTTAACGGGGGCGCAGAATTTAGCCCACAACGCGACCAGTTCACCTGAAATTCAGGTAGCCGTTATTTAAAGATGGATAATTTCTCAACCCAAGAACTTGAAACTTTAAGTGTTATTTGGAGTGAGATTGTTAGTGCCGGACATCCTCTTTGGGTCTTTAACTGTTTTATTGCTTCTATTTTACTTGGCGTTCATACTTACTTCAAGATTATTGATATCGCCGATCGCTCCGATTCTTTAGAAGTTAGTTGGTTTTTGATCCTGAGATTTATTGGTTCTTCAATAATTATTTCGGCTCTACTTTTTCCTTACAACCCGGTCTTACCTACCGCACTTAAAATGACGGTTTCTCTACAGCATTTTACCATTTCTGGAATGTTACACGCTCCCATTTCTGGAATAACTATGAAGGATGCGATCGCATCTCTAAATGCAACATCCGCTACCAATCAATATACCGCTCAAACCCTTTCTAATTGTACCAATCTTATTGAAGAGGAATCTATTTCTAAATGCCTTACTGACCCCGATAAAATTGCCCGATTATTACGCTTTTATCAAGAAACTATCGAGACTACTAAAGCTAATCCTTTAATTGGCAATTTACTCGATATTTTTCTCGACGAAATTGAGAATAATAACCTTAATGAAACAGTTACAGAAACAGTCATTAATTCCCCCGATAATATTAAAGTAACATCCAGTATTTTTTGGGGGATACATAATAAAGCTAATACTGTTTTAGTCAAAACAATAATCTTTTATACTGCCTTTGCACCCTTTTTTATTTCCTTCCTCGTTAACCCCCACCTTAGCATTGTTTTTCATCAATGGCTTTTGATTCTGATCCAACTCTTTATCGCTGAATTGTCAGGTACTTTTATTATTGGTATTACTGCAATTTGCGAACAAATTCTTTCCGATGATGGCGTTGCTGTTGGTTCGATTTCTAATACCTTTAATACCTCTCTAGAACTAGGCTTAATTGTCCCCATTTCACTAGTAATTATGGGAGCAATAACTAATATTTCCTTTAACCGCTCTTTTAGCAATTTTATCAATCAATACTCTCAAATGCTAGGCAGTCGTGCCGATAGTTACGCTTACAAAAAGTTTTTGAAGTATTTTCGCAATTATTCAAGGTAAGTTAAAATGCTCGCACCAGACCTACATACTCTTGTCGATAGTTATGCTTATCGAGTTCAATTCGACCATGCCGACTGTATTTTTGTTGGTTGCTGCGAAGAGTTAGGACTTCAAGTCTTTGCTCCTTCGATCGAAGCAGCTCTAACAGCTATTAAGCAAGCTGTCAGCGAACATATCTCGTTAGAAATTGGTGCTGGTCAATATATTCCTCTTCCCGATAATTTACTTTCCGACATTATTAATCGCTATAGCTATCAAGTCACTTATTCTCAACTAGCCAAAATTTTTGTTGCTATCTGTCTCGAACTGCAAACAGTTGATTTCGGCTCTACTCAAGAATCTGCTTTAAATGAGGTTAAACTCTCTGCTGCATCCGTCCTCAGCGATCTTTTCTTTCAAGGTAAAACTATTCCCGAACCCTTAAATAAGTTTAACTTTTAGCTTTTTGCGCGATCGCGGCGAAAGACCCCTTCCTCTTATAGGGAGGGGATGAAAGCCGCTCCTCTAAGGCAGAGGGCAGAAGGCTTCTTCAAAGAACATTAATTCAATGCAAAACAACTTTCACAAAAATACGACTCCACGAGTACTTCGTCAGTTAAACGAAGCTCACTATCGTCGAGCGATAGCCGTTCAGTGGGCTGTCAACGTTTTTTTATCGATCGCTTTACTTACTTCGATCGCTGTAAATTATCAAAACCAGAACGATGTTTATATTCTCAAACCTAACGGTGAAACTGCGATCGCCACTCCAGCAACTCGAGAGGATTTTATCGCCGAAGCACTTCCTACTACCGCAGAGTCTTTTATTAAACTTTCTTATGAATGGGATTTACACAACCCTGACAACAAAAATGCTCCTTGTTTAGCCGAGCTTAAAAATATTGGTGCTGTAGTTCCCTGCAAAATTCATGATGTCTCGTTTTTACTCTCTCCGCGCATTCGCTCTAAATTTTTACGCATCATCGCAGGTGTCACCACCAAAGCTGGTCTTTATGACGAAAACGGTATTTTTAGTTTCGTGCAGATCTTTTTTACTTCTACTCCCCACCAAACTAGCAGCAATACTTACTATATCGATCTTATTGCTTCGCGAGTAGATCTCAAAATCTCGATTACTACTTCTGGATTAATTCATCGCGAGCAAGTTAACGATGAAATTCTCAATAACCGTATTTTTTTTCAAGTCATCAGTCCCGATCGCTTCATCGATCGAGATCTTAAAAGTACTGAAATCGCTTTGCGTCGTCAAATTCACTCTTTACTCAGTGCTGGACTAATTATTACTGATATTCAACCTATTGACGTTCCTATCGACTTTCGTAAGCCGCTTTCTCAAGAATAGAACAATGCGAACACCAACTGACTCTCCTCGGGAAATAGATTCAATCGATGACTTCGACTTAAGTGATTTTCTACCGGATACCGTCCCAGAAGCGGAGGGTGTTCGGAGAACTAAAAAAACTACTTCGCCGATCGAAGCAAAAGCCGGCGCAGTAGACCCCCTAGAAACTGATTTATCCGCTAGCGAACTCGAACAAATTGCTTGTTTTGATAACGATGATGGTATCAAAATTGACGATGCTTTTATCATCCCTGATGCCAAAGAGAGGACGAGCAATCTTAAAAATTCTCTTTTTTTTCGCACTGCGGTTGCCGCCGCGATCGCCGCATTCGGTGCTGGTACTATCTGGATTGTTACGGGTTTTTTCTTCAACGAACCTGTTCCTAAAAAACTTCAATACCCTCAAGAAAGTCGTGACGAAAAACTTCGTAAATTTATGGCTCGCTATCAACAGGAACAATCGACACGCTCAATAGAAGCAGCAGATACACATCAACCAATACAACCACCAATAGAAGAAACCCCTCCTCCTCCTCCAATACAAGAAACTCCCCCAATAATCATCGAAGAAGAAATTACAAAAGATCCAGCACAAGAAACTAATGGGCGATCGGTAGCTTCTCTGCCATTAACTTCAACTAAAATCCACTCTTTGGCGAATCGAGCTAAAGGCGAGGTAATCAATTCTGCTGTACTTCAAAATAAACTAGAGCCTCAAAATCGTCCTTCTACCAGTATCGCCCTACTCAAGGCAAACGTCCAAAAACATTTGGTTTATGCAGGTACTAAAGTCAGTGGTACTATTATTGCTCCGGTGCATTATATTGAAGCATTAGGCGGTACTCATTTGGTTGTTTCAATAGATCGCCCTCTTAAAGATAGCCAAGATCGCACTATTCTTCCGGTTGGTTCGCGCCTTAGTTTAAAAGTTATTATTAGCGATCGCGATGTTTTTGTTACTGAAGTAATCGATGTTAATCAAGCACAACCAAAAACACTTAAAACTCGTGCTACTTTAACTCGCCAACATAACGATCGACCTATTCTTGCTACTGTTTTGAACAATCGTCAAACAAGTCTTTTCTTTAATCGATTATTAAATATGGGTCTGAGAACTACTACCTCCGTTCTTGACGCTCAAAATTCGGGATATAGCGGTGATTATTATTCTTATTATCATCAACAAACTGACCCACTCGCTACCGGACTTTCTACTCTTTCTCGTGAAGTTTTAAACCAAACTGAAAACCGCGAACGATCTCTTTCTCGAGAAAATTTACAATCTAAAAAGGTTTATCTGATCCAACAAAATACTAAAATTAATATATACTTTCTCGATTCTTTTTCAATTTAACAAAAATCCAACTCTCAATAATAATGTTTTTCAAATTTCGTCTCAAACGACTTACTTTTTTGTCTTTATTATTTTTATTATCTACACAACCATTAAAGATCGATCGCTCTGTTGCTAGTTCTAGTTTGGCAATTCCTGCTGACACTGCAATTAGTCATACTAGCGATATTTTTATTACTCCGGGCCGCATTACCGTCATCTCTTTTGAAGATGGTGAAAAAATTGTTGCTATTGCCACGAGCGATAATCATCGCTTTACTTACACTACTAATTTATCCATCGAATCTGGAAAAGCTACTCACCTAATTATTTCGCAAATTAACAAAATTCCTCATCCTGACGCGACAACTAATTCTATTCCTAACTTAGTTGTCTTCACTACTAATGCCGATGGCACTTTTGAGGCTGCTTACGAATTTAATCTCCACTTAAATTCTACATTTAATCGCGGTGTTCGCATTGTCGATACTCCCATCGAGCAAAAACTTACCTGGAATACCAAGTTCGGTCACGCTCACCCCAAAGACATTCAAAATGGCTTTGAAATTGCCGAGCGTCAAGGCAAAATAACTGCTGATGATGCCCATAAAATTCGCACATTTCTAGCTAAAATTCGCAATGGAGAAACCATTGATTCTGCTATTGAAGCCACTCAAATTAGTGTTGAACTTATCGATATTTTAGCTGAAATCGGACTCAAACATTTTCATCGTCGTCTTAGTTCCGGTCACGAAAATTCTCATCATATTCGTTGTGTTGGTACTAGCTGTAATCGCACCAACGACTCTCCCGCTTTGGGTGATTAAACAAAATATTATTGTTTAAAAAGATTAATCTTTTATCCTTGATCCGATGATAAACTCTTTTGTTCTGATTCAAGTTTTAGCGGTCATTACTGGAGTTTACGGTTTAATTGTGCTGCTATTGGCAGGACTTAATTTTAGTCGTCAAAACAATCGACTACAAACTAATGCTAGATACGCTAATCGTTGGGAAGTTTTAAATCTGTTTCGCACCGCCAAACAACAGCTTAAAAACCCTCAACCTGACGCTTATTGTTTGTATATTGGTAGTTTCGATCGCTCTATCTTAAAAGGCATCAAAGGTTTTATCAGCTCAGTCAAGGTTTTTATTACTAAAAAACCTCCTAGTTTGTTCGTTCCTTTTGCTAATTTCAGTATTGAAATTTTGGGTCGCGCTGGTATCGGAAAAACCTTTTTGCTTAACTTACTTTTAGCTAGCGCGATCGAGCAGAAGTTACCAATCTGTCTCTACGATTTTAAAGCTGGCAGTGATGGTACTGACGGTCAGCTTCCTTTTGCTGCTGCCTACGGTAAAGCTCATGGCTATCAAGTGAGGATTATCGCACCACGACGCAAGTATTCTAACGCCAAAATTAACGTTATCGAGCAAGCGATTAAATCTAAAACTGATATGACCGGAGCTAGAACTGTTGCCAAGGGACAACATCGGGCCTTACGTGCTAAAGCAGGTCGTACTGACGGTTTTTTCGGCCCCGCCGGGGAAAGATTGTTAGCTTCTTCTTTTTTAATTGCTAAAAATACTCCCTACCCCGATTTGGCTACTGCTTTTGCCTTCCTCACTCTTTCTAATTTACCTCAGCGTTTAGAATATGCCTGCCAACAAAAAAATCATCCCGTTTTTCAAACCTGGCAACAAGTTCCTCTGCGTCAACTTATTGCTGTTCGAGACGCTGAAAAAACCCATAGCGGCATTACCGCTCAAGCTCAAGATGTCATCTTAGATTTAATTCAAGAAGACCTTTTAGCCTGTTTTATTGGCCAAAGCAATACTAGTCTTTATACTACTAGTCAACAAATGTTGATCTTCGTCGGCGACGACGAACGTGAAGATGTTATCGCACCATTCCTTAATTCCAACCTTTATAGTTGGGTTAAAATGAATTTCTCTGACGCTCGCAGCGACGGTGGTGTACTTTTCTTAGATGAAGTCGATACTTTGGGGCATTTTCCCGATCTCCCCAAACAAGCCAACCGTTATCGTTCTAAAGGTCTCTCTACCACGATCGGCTATCAAACTCTTTCTCAAACCAATCAAAATTACGGCCCTGAAGGCACTAAAGAACTCCGAACTTCGATCGGCACTGGCATCTATCTTAATCCTGGCGATCCTGAAACTGCCTTAGCTCTGTCTAATATGTTCGGCAAAAAAGAAGTTCTTTATTCAACCACTTCTAAAACTCGCAACGGCACTAGAGGATCTAGCACCAAGACCGAACAACTTCGCGAAATCCCCCTCAAACGCCCTGAAGAATTTACTACTAGCGGTCGATCTGTTTTTACTTTTACTAACCCCGCTCTCGCACACAAACATAATGCTTTTCTTCCTCTTGAAATTAAAGGCTTTAAAGCTAAACCCTCTGATATCAAAATGCAACAACGCTACCGCCGCCTTTGGTTCGACCAAATTCTCCCAGGGTTAGAACTTCAGAACCAGCGACAAAAGCAAGATCTCGCTGCCGAATTAAATAAGCGCATTCGTTATATCGAAGAACTTTTTCCCCTTCCCCCACAACAGGCATGTCCTTCACCTCAGAACGATCGCATTACTCCAACTCCTTTTAATCCTTCCCCTCACAATAATTCAAGCAATTCTAACTCGAATAATCACAATACTTCTAATCCAGAACTCGATTTCTTACCATGATTTTTTTGGCTTTAAATTTATCCTTATTTCCCCCCTTTTTTTGTTAGTATATAAATGTACTACTTCGTTAATAATTATGGAATTTAGCACTACACCAAATTCCCTTCACGTTAGAAATGATGTCGTTCATTTTAACTTTATTTATTCCCCAGCCAAAAGCATATATCAAGGAGGAATAGGGATTGAATTTCAACCTAGATACCTAAAAAATGTGGTTTTTACTATGAATGGCGAACAAATTCAAACTTACTTATTCGGGGGAATTGGAGAGCCGCTTAAAAATAGAAGTTTTTGTATTTTTGAAGTTCCAGAAAGTTCTCAAGATCCTTTTGGTGCTTTTGAAAATTATCAAGGAGATGAAGTTCAATTTCAATTCCCTAACTCTAGACTTTATCTTAGAAAACAAGAAGCTGCTGCATATATCGAAGTGGTTGATAAGTTTTACTAATTATATTCTGACAGAGAACAGC